>CACIXL010000010.1 GCA_902590625.1 uncultured Pelagibacteraceae bacterium
TTGTTTGCTAAGTCCACAACTTTTTAAATTACTAAATGATAATTTATTAACAGTTCTTGCGTTTATTTTGTTTTTACACTTCTTTTTAAATCTTAAAAAAACCGAGTTTGCAGCAGCAACACTGATTTGTTGGCCAATAATACTTTTACATAATGAGAAAAAAACATCATTGCGAGTCACGAGACTTCCATCTTTATAATCATTTATTAGCTTTTTCATCACTTTATCTTTCTTTGATAAAATTTTCTTAGCTCTTGCCCAATATTTAGGTGGCTTACTCATGTTCTGGGTGTAACGATTTGTTTCTTTAATTTATTCTCTCTCATAAAAATTATTAAAGAACTAGCGATGACTAAAGATGCCCCAATCAATGTTAAAATTTTTGGCACTTCACTCCAGATAAAATATCCAAAAATAATTGCAAAAACTAAACTTAAATATTTAATCGGGGTTACAAGTGATGCTTCTGCTAATCTATAACTTTGAGTAAGTAATAAATTGGCTACACTTCCACATAAACCAAGGACAAAAAACAAAACAAAATCTATGAAAGTTGGCATTATCCAATCAGTAAAGAAAATTGTTCCTAAACCCAAAAGAGTGCAAAGTAATGTAAAATAAAATGCGATTGTATAATTGGCTTCTGTTTTAGATAAAGATCTAACGCTAATAGCTACACAGGCAAAAAATATACAAAATACGATTGGTGTAATATAATAATAATTAACGTCTATAAATGCTGGTTGAACAATTAATAGCATCCCTAGGAAACCTAAAAATACAGCTGACCACCTTTTTATTCCAACTTTTTCAGATAAAAAAAAGATTGATGCAATTGTAACGAATATTGGTCCACCGAATGTTAATGAAACTACATCAGCTAATGGCAATTCTCTTAACCCTAAAAATAATGCAATTATTGCGAGAGCCCCGCTTATGGCTCTAAAAGCATGGAGACCAGGCCGTGAAGTTTTGTAAAAAGAAAATATTTTATCTTTTGGTATGATAAAAAATATTGGAATAAATCCTATAAAAAATCTTAAAAAAAGAACTTGGCCTACTGGATAATAGTCTAACCATTTTACACAGATGTCCATAATGGAGAAGCAGATTACACTTCCTACCATGTACAATACGCCTATTTGATTTTGTGTTAACAATTTACTATCCTTTCTTCTTCAGAATATATTAAATAACTTATGCAGAAATGTACACTTGCACTTGGATGTTTTTGGAAACCTGAGGAAAACTTTAAAAGCAAACCAGGCATATTAAAAACTGAAGTAGGTTACGCAGGAGGAAGTAGCGCGAAAACAACCTACGAAGAAGTATGCACAGGAAACACTGGACATGCTGAAGTTGTAAGGCTTACCTTTGATGAAAATAAAATTTCGTTTAAAAAAATATTAGATTTATTTTTCAAAATGCATGATCCAACACAAAAAGATATGCAATTTCCAGATGTTGGAACTCAATATAGAAGTGAGATTTTTTATGAAGATGAAAAGCAGAAACAAGACGCTTTGGAAGTTTTAAAAGAATTTAACGAAAAATTAGATGGTAAAATTCAGACAAATATCTCAAAAATTAAAAACTACAATAAAGCTGAAGAATATCATCAAAAATATATTGAAAAAAACAGGTAATGAATCAATTAGTAACTACAGACTGGTTAAATAAGAATATTGAAAAAGTAAAAATTTTAGATGCTAGCTGGCATCTTCCAAATGCTAATAGAAATTCATTTGAAGAGTATAAAACAGAGCACATCATTAATTCTATATTCTTTGATATAGATAAAAATTCAAATCAAAAAACTAATCTTCCACATATGCTTCCCTCTAAAGAAGATTGGGAAACGATTGTATCTAGTTTAGGAATATCTAATTCAGATCACGTAATCGTCTATGACAATTCAGATGTTTTTAGTTCTTGTAGAGTTTGGTACTCTTTTTTATATTTTGGCCATGAACCAAAACTTATCTCAGTATTAGATGGAGGTTTTAAAAAATGGACAAATGAAAAACGTCCCACTACTAAAGAAATAGTTAGCTTTGACAGATCTAAATACATTGCAGTCGAAAATACATCTCTTGTAATAAATAAAGATGAAGTAAACAAAAATATTACTAATAATAAATTTCAATTACTAGACGCCAGAGGAGAGAAAAGATTTTTAGGCTTACAGCCTGAACCTCGAAAAGAACTAAAAAGCGGAAACATTAAAGGGTCAATTAACCTTCCTTTTCAAAAACTTTTAAGAGAAGATAGAACTTTAAAAAAAAAAGAGGATTTAATTGAGATTTTCAAATCAAAAAAAGTATCAATTGAAAAAGAAATGGCTTTTACATGTGGTTCTGGAGTTACAGCATGCATTTTAGGTCTAGCTAATTCTATTATAAGTGGTAAAAAACCTATTATCTACGACGGTTCATGGGCAGAGTACGGATTAGATTAAAGAAATATGAAAACTTCATCAAAAATTAAAACTTTTCTAATAATTTTTTTTATAACTATTTTTGCAATCATAGCAGCAAGGCATTTTATAGGTCTTCATTTTAAAAAAAAATTTAGCGTGAGACCAGCTCCAGGTGTAATCGTTTCTACAGTTGAAAAATCGCTTTTTTATAAAAGTATTGAAACTTTTGGTACTGCAATAGCTCAGAACTCAAAAGCCTATAGAGTTCAAGCAAGTAACATTAATGGAAAACTTAATCTAGAAAATAGATTCGTTAAAAAAGGAGAAAAAATACTTACGTTAAAAGATGGGGGAAGCTTAATAGCAGATTTTGCTGGCAAGGTAGGGAAGAGGGAGATAGCTCAAGGTGTCTTAGGTTCAGAAAGTTTAATTATTACACTTGATGATCTTAAGAAAATTGTTATTGATATTAAAGTTCCTGAAAATTATGTAGGTGTTCTTAAAACAGGGCTAAAAGCTGAAGTTACTAGTTCTGCTTACAAAAAAATTTTTAAAGGTAAAATAGAAACAATTAGCTCTCGTATTGACCCTTCTACTAGATCGATTCTTTCAAGAATAATAGTCGATAATTCGAATTTTGAAATTATTCCAGGTCAGCTAATGACTGTAAAGATTATTTATGATGAAAAAAATCAAATTGGTGTACCGGAAAGCGCTGTGACAATACAAGGAAATACAGCATTCGTTTATACTGTAAATGAAGACACCGCTGAAAAAAAGAATATTGAAATTGGTAAAAGAAATTTTGGTAAAGTTTCTGTTATATCTGGATTAAATGAAGGTGATCTTGTGATCAGTGAAGGTGTTTCTAAAGTAAGAGATAAAGGTAAAATAAAAATTATTACTTCAATCAAATAAATGTTTTTAACTGACCTTTCAATCAAAAGACCTGTTGTAGCCTCAGTAATGAGTTTGGTTTTAGTTATATTTGGTTTAGTTACTTTTCAAGAAATACCAACAGATGAATTGCCTGATGTGCAGCCACCAGTTGTTACAATTCAAACTGAATATAGAGGAGCTTCGGCTGAAATAGTTGATACACAAATTACACAAAAAATTGAAGATTTTGTTGGAGGAACTCCAGGATTAGAGACTATTGATTCTTTCAGCGAAGATGAAAGTTCAAGAATTACTCTAACTTTTGAAACTGATTTAGATTTAGATGATGTTACTAATGATGTTAGAAGTTCTGTGTCTAGAGTTTTAGATAACTTGCCAGAAGGAGCTGAACAACCAGAAATATTTAAGCAAAGTGCAGGCATGCGTACAACAATGTGGTTATCTTTTAATTCTGAAACTATGTCTGACTTGGAGCTGACTGACTACGCAGATAGGTATTTAACGGATACATTTTCTACAGTTGATGGAGTAGGTCGAGTTAGACTTGGTGGTCAAAGAGAATTATCACTAAGGATTTGGTTGGACCCTATTGCACTTGCTGCAAGAGATTTAACCACTGAAGAAGTTGAAAATGTACTAAGAAAAGAAAATGTAGAATTTCCAGCAGGGAGAATAGAATCAAAAGATATTGATCTTACTATTAAGTTAAATAAAGCCTACAGTAATTTAGAAAATTATAAAAATTTACCCCTTAAAAGAGCAACTGACGGATCAATTATTACACTTTCTGATGTAGCAAGAGTAGAACTTGGTGCAGAGTCCACACGTACTCTATTTAAAGGAAACGGAAAGCAAGTAGTAGGAATAGGAATTTACCAGCAATCAGATGCTAACACTATTGCTGTTGCTGATGGAATTAAAAAGAAAATTAAAGAGCTCAAACCTAGCTTACCCCCGAATACAACTTTAGAAGTTTCATTTGATAGAAGTAATTATATTAAAGCTGCAATTAAAGAAGTTTATAAAACTCTTTTTATTGCTTTAATTTTGGTAACTATAATTATTTACCTTTTTTTGGGAAATATAAGAGCCCTGGTGGTTCCTCTGGTAGCTTTACCTGTTTCATTAATTTCAACTTTTTTAGCAATTTATATTTTTGATTTTTCAATCAACCTCTTTACTCTTATGGCTTTAGTGTTGGCCATTGGAATTGTTGTAGATGATGCGATTGTAATGTTAGAAAATATTGTAAGAAGAATAGAGTTAGGGGACACCCCTCTTGTTGCAGCATTTAAAGGAGCTAAGCAAGTTTCATTTGCAATTATCGCTACAACAGTTGTTTTAGTTGCTGTCTTTATTCCCTTAATTTTTATTAAAGGAATTACAGGTGTACTATTTACACAAACTGCAATCACACTTGCAGCCGCTGTCATTATATCAAGTTTTGTGGCTTTATCTTTGAGCCCAATGTTGGCGAGTAAATTTCTTAAGCAAAATATGAATAAGTCAAAAATAGTTTTAAAATTTGAGAAATTTTTAAAGAATTTAACTTATTTATACAAAGTATCTTTGCTAAGTTGGATCAAAAAAAGAACAACGATAACAATCTTTCTATTAGCCACATTAGCTTTAACTCTATTTTTTTTCAATTTTACAAAAAAAGAATTAATTGCTCCTGAAGACAGAGGGGCGTTCTTTGTAATTGTAAAAGCGCCTCAAGGTTCCGGCTTTAATTTTACGAAGGATAGAGCTGAGGAAATTGAAGGTCTTTTATTACCTAATGTAGGTAAAGGTGAATATAGAAAATTGATTATGAGAGTGCCAGGGTTTGGTAAATCCGCAAAACAAGTAAATAGTGGTTTTATTATTGTACTACTTGAGCCTTGGAAAAAAAGAGATCGTCACGGTGTTCAAATAATGAGAGAGTCTTTTGGGAAAATTTCAAAAGTTCCGGGTGTATTAGCTTTTCCAATTATGCCTCAAGGAATAAGAACAGGAGGAATTGAGAGCCCTGTGCAATTTGTTATTTTAGGAAATACTTACGATCAACTTATTGAATGGAAAGAAATCATTAAAAAAGAGGCAAGAAAAAATCCAGGTCTTACTTCGATAGAAGATGATTTCGATCTAAACAAACCTCAACTAAATGTAAAAATAGATCAAAAGAAAGCTGCTGACCTTGGAGTTTCAACGGAGGATATTGGCAAAACCATTGAAACAATTTTTGGATCAAGAAGGGTTACAAATTTTACTAGAGACGGTAAAGAATATTCTATTATTCTCCAAGGAGATATTAAAGATAGACAGGAGCCTGATAGCATAAGTAAAGTTTTTGTAAGATCAAAGAATAATAATAAACTTGTGTCGATCTCTAATCTAGTTGCATATGATGAGGAAGGTCAGTCACCTTTCCTTGCAAGATATAATAGGCAAAAGGCTGTAACTATTTCAGCAAGATTAGTTGGTGACTATTCACTGGACGAAGCGCTTAAATTTTTAGTCGGAGTGGTTGAACAAAATACTCCTCAAGCCAAAATAGCTTACAAGGGTGAAAGCGAGGAATATAAAAAGACTAACACTGAATTGTATGTAATTTTTGCACTTGCTTTGATAACTGCTTATCTAGCAATGAGCGCACAATTTGAAAGTTGGAAACATCCATTTACAATCATGTTGACTGTGCCAATGGCTATACTTGGTGGTTTACTAGGTTTACTAGTGGTCGGTTCATCTCTAAACGTTTATAGTCAAATAGCTCTTATAATTTTAATAGGATTGTCCGCAAAAAATGGAATTTTAATTGTCGAATTTGCAAATCAATTAAGAAAAGAAGGTAAAAATATAGAAGTTGCTGTATTTGAAGCAGCAGCGATAAGATTAAGACCTATACTTATGACAAGTTTATCTACAATCATAGGGGTCTTGCCTTTAGTCCTTGGAACAGGCCCGGGTGCAGCAAGTAGACTTACGGTTGGGATAACTATTTTTGGTGGAATGCTTTTTTCTACCTTCTTTACACTTTATGTAATTCCCACTATTTATACGATTGTCGGAAAAAATACTAAGAGAATTGATGCTGTTGAGATTGATCTGAATAAGCAACTTAAAAAATAATATACTTATTTTTATCTAAATTTTTCTTACAAAGTGTTAATTGTTTTCTATATTTGTTGGCCATATCCTTAACTGATTTTGCATAGATAATAGCTTTCTTGTCTTTTGAATAATTTTTATAATCACCCCAGCCTTTATAATAAGCTAAATACTGCTTATATGGATCCTTCTTAGAAATTTTTAAAATCTTATTAGTTTTATGAATATACCAACCAATAAAATCAACGGAGTCTTTAAATCTTGCTCTTGTTGCTAATGGGCTATTTGTTTCTCGTTTATATTGTTCCCATGTTCCTTTTACTGCTTGTGAATAACCAAATGAACTTGAAGGTCTTTTGAAAGGAATAACTTTAAATAATTTTCTTCGCGGCGGCTTAGCTAACCAATTGAAATCACTTTCTTTTTTGACAAAGGCTAATTGTAAATGAATAGGTGCTCCCCATCTTTCATACGAGGCTTTTGCATGTTTATACCAAAGATATCTTTCCTCAAAAATTGCACAACTATTTTGCGTATTTTTTGGAATCGAAGAACATGCGCTAAGAATAAATAAAATTATAATTAATATAATTTTTTTAAAATGAATCACTTACTAACTTATACTAGAAATTAATTAAGCTTTCTCCACTTTTCTGGCATCATAAAAGATCCTTCCCATAAGCCGAGCTTATTTTCTTTTGCATAAGCTTCATCTCTCACATAATCTTTTGAATATCTTTTGTACGCTACTGCATTACCATTCCTTACCATCCATTTATTAAGATTAATTTTATCCTTAAAACAAGTAGCTAAAAATCTTCTGTACCTATCTTTTGATGACGAGATGCATTTTATTTTTGAATTATCAATTTTATCTATTAATTTTTTTTTTGCTATGACGCCACATGAATAATTTTTATTAAATTCAAAACCGATTATTGCCGAAATTTTCAAAAATGGTTTTTTACATTGTTGTTTGATTTCTGGAGCATCAATTCCTTGTAGTCTTATTTTTTTATTATTAATATGCACAGTATCGCCATCAATTATTTTTGGCACTCCATAAATTTCTGTACTGTTTAACGTTTGAGCTAAGAAAAACGTTACGATTAATATTAAAGATGTTTTCGCCATTTTATAAAACTATTAAGTAATAAAATTATAGCTACTCCAGTAAAATTAGCTATTAAATCATAAAATTCAAAAGCCCTATTAGGAATTATTAAGTGTAAAATTTCTAATACGAAGGAAATAAATAAAATAAATCGATAATTAGTTAAAATATTTTTAACTCTTAATCTTACTGTTACGGCTAATATAGTAATATAGGAAAAAAAAATTAAATGGTTAATTGAAGTACCGATTGGATTTGATATTAAGTTTGGTTGTTGGCCTAAGTTTCCATATAAGAGATAACCTATTAAACTTCCAGGAAATAAATACAGAATGAGTAAAACTAATAATGAAAAATAGTAAACATGCTCTGTTAATTTAAATATAGTATTTTTCATTATCAATTTAATATAGTACATAATAGCTAATTTAACTATTATGACTAAATTAATTCTCACAAGACATGGCCAAAGTGTTTGGAATGCAGAAAATAGATTCACTGGTTGGGTAGATGTAGATCTTTCTGATAAAGGAGTCCAGGAAGCAGAAAAATCAGGTCAGATTATTAAAGATTTAAATATTAAAATAGATGTCTCTTATACATCGTATCTAAAAAGAGCGATTAAAACTCTTACAACTATTTTAAAAAAAAATAGCCTAGAACTTAAATTCAATACTGCTTGGCAACTTAATGAAAGGCACTATGGATCTTTAACGGGTTTAAACAAAGAAGAAACAAAGAATAAAATTGGTGAAGAACAATTCAAAAAGTACAGGAGATCTTGGGATATAGCTCCTCCTCCTATGGAGGAAAAAAGTGAATACCTAAATTTATTCAGTCCGCTGAATGCTAGTATACCTTTTGGAATGACCCCATTTACTGAGTCTTTAAAAAGTACATATGACAGGGTGGTACCTTTTTATGAAGATGAAATTAAGAAAAATCTTTTAGAAAATAAGAATATTTTAATTTCAGCTCACGGAAACTCTCTAAGAGCTTTATGTAAATATTTATTTAATATTTCGGATACAAAAATAAATGAATTGGAAATACCAACAGGTAATCCGCTATTAATTGAATTTGGTGATAATTTAAAAATTGAAAAATATAATTATTTAGACAAGTCTAGAGCTAGGGATATAATTTTTAATCAATAATATTAAGACTTTGAATTTTCCTATACATATCAGAAGTATTCAAGTGGTAAAATTTTTGATTACTTTCTAAGCCAAGTAAGTTTTTATCTTTTATTAATTTATTCCATACTTTATTCAGTGAAAAAACTTCTGATTTTTCATTCGCAAAAACACTTCTGTTAATAATTTGCAATCCAGTAAAAATAAATTGATTTTCGCTATCCTTAGAAATTTTTTCATTATTTAAATTAAAATCTCCTTTAAAGTAAGGGTCAACGGATAATTTCTTGTTCACTAAAAGTAAAGTCGGTTTATTATTCTTTAAATAAATAGCCTCTAGACTCTTTAATTCTGCTAGATAATGCTTACTCCAAACGGTATCTGGATTAATTACAAAAAAAGGATTGTCACCAAAATTTTGTGTGCCTTTATGTACACCACCGCCTGTGTCTAATAATAAATTTTCTTCATTAGAAATTGTAATCTTAACTTTAAATTTCTTTCTATTAATAAATGATTTAATTTGATCAGAAAGATAATGAACATTAATACTTATTTCTTGCACACCATGACTGATCAATAAATTTATCGCTCTTTCTAATAATGTATAATTATTTATTTCTAATAATGGTTTAGGAGTTTTTAGTGTCAAAGGCTGCATTCTTTTTCCTAACCCTGCTGCTAAAATCATTCCATATTTAATATTCATATTTTATTTAATTTTTTAAGTTTTTTAATAGTTAGATGTTTAAAAAATAATAATTTTAAATTTTTGAGTGCTGGGTTTTGTAATCTTTTTTCTATGAGCGTCCATGTGTAAGGTAAAAATTTAAGATAATTATCTTTGTTATCTCTTTTGTATAAACGTACAAATATACCTAATATTTTTAAATTTCTTTGAATCGATAAAATATCAAAATCATTTTTTAACTTTTCAATGTGATCATTCTTCAGTTTTGAATTCTTATGATAAAAATCTAATAATTGATTTTGTAATTTGTTTGGTAATTTTATCCTCACATCATCAATTAAAGATGATACATCATACAAAGGATTTCCAATAATTGCATCTTGGCTATCAATTATTCCTAATTTGTTTTTATTAATCATTACATTTGAAATATGAAAATCTCTATGTACGAATATATTATTTTTGTAATTTAATTTTTTATATGCTTTATTTAATTCAGATCTTAAAATTTTCTTAATCTTACCAATTTTTTTGTTTTTGATAAAATATTTTAGGTACCAATCAAAAAACAAATCTGACTCTTTGTGGAGATTGGATAATGTATAATTTTGTATTTTAATTTTAAGCTTTTCAAATTTATAAAGTTTTTTAACTTTTATTTTTTGCATCTTAATCAATAATTTTATTAATAATTTATAACTATTTATTTTATTTTTTTTTGAAATTACGTGATCGTAGAAAGATTTTTCCCCTAAATCAGATATCTCGATCATATCGTTTTTGTAATGATTGCTTAATAATTTTGGGGCATTGATCCTGTTATTATTAAGAATATTATTTATCACTGCATATACTGCGAGATTTTTAAATTTTTCTTTTTTTGCAGAGACAATAATTGAGCTTTTATTGTTTTTTTTTAATCTATAAAATTCTCTGAAGGAGGCATCTCCTGAAATTTTTTTCAATTTATATTTCATTTTCAAAATCTTTCCATTTGCTTAGTCCATGTATTTTCATTTTTCTTTCCATATCATTTTCTCCATACTCTAAATGAATTTCTAATTTATTAGTCAATGGTGTTTTAATTAAGTCTGGCCACTCTATAATTTTAATTGTTTTTTCATTTTCTGAAAAAATACCAAGATGATCAAGTTCATTGGCTTTTTTTATTCGATAAAGATCGTAATGCATAATTTTAAGATCTTTAATTTCATATTCATAAAGTAGGTTAAATGTAGGACTCAACACCTCTGTCTCTTTAAGTCCTTTTTGAATTTGTAAGTTATTAATTAAATATCTTGTGAAAGTAGTTTTGCCTACACCGATTTCACCAATTAGGAATATGCAATCTCCATTTTCTAATTTTTTTGAAATTGTTTTAGATATTTGATTTAAATGGTCTAAAGATTTAACAATCATTAGCTACAACTAGTAGCGATAAGTATCCGGCTTAAATGGTCCTGATGGTTTAACGCTAATATAATCTGCTTGCTCTTTTGACATCTTCGTTAATTTGGCCCCCACTTTTTCTAAGTGTAGCATCGCAACTTTTTCATCGAGATGCTTTGGGAGTACATAAACCTTCTTCTCATAATTATCTGAATTGTTCCATAATTCAATTTGAGCAATCACTTGATTTGTAAATGAAGCACTCATCACAAAACTTGGGTGTCCTGTAGCACATCCAAGGTTAACCAGTCTACCTTCAGCTAAGAGGATAATCCTTTTTTTGCTTGGTAATTCTATTTCATGAACTTGGGGTTTTATTTCATCCCACTTATAATTCTTTAACGCTTCAACTTGAATTTCGTTGTCAAAGTGTCCAATGTTGCAAAGTATTGCTCTGTCTTTCATATTTCTCATATGATCCGCTGTAACTATGTCTTTGTTTCCTGTTGCGGTTACAACTATGTCAGCATCTTTAATAGCTTCATCCATAACAACAACCTCGTATCCTTCCATAGCAGCTTGTAGCGCACATATCGGGTCTGTCTCTGTAACCATTACTCTCGCACCTGCTTGCCGTAATGAAGCTGCACTTCCTTTACCAACATCACCGAATCCTGCTACAATGGCTACTTTACCTGACATCATTACATCTGTTGCTCTTTTAATCCCGTCTACTAAACTTTCTCTACAACCATAGAGGTTATCAAATTTAGATTTTGTCACTGAGTCATTTACGTTTATAGCAGGAATTAATAATTCTTTATTAGACTCCATTTTTTTAAGTGCTAAAACTCCTGTTGTAGTCTCTTCTGAAACTCCCTTAATATCTTTTAATAAATTTTTATATTCTTTATGCATTAAAGCTGTAAGATCACCACCATCATCTAAAATCATGTTTGGTTTCCAATCTTTTTTTCCTTCAATAGTTTGTTTAACACACCACCAGTACTCTTCTTCAGTCTCACCTTTCCAAGCAAATACAGGAATACCTGCTTTGGCTATTGCTGCTGCTGCATGATCTTGTGTAGAGAAGATGTTGCAAGATGACCATCTCACTTCTGCTCCTAACTCCACTAAAGTTTCAATTAAAACTGCAGTTTGAATTGTCATATGAAGACAGCCTAAGATTTTTGCGCCCTTTAAAGGTTTTTTACCTTTATATTCTTTTCTCAAAGCCATAAGGCCTGGCATTTCTGTTTCTGCTAGAGAAATTTCTTTTCTGCCAAAGTCTGCCTGGGAAATATCTTTTACTTTATAATCTTGTGTCATATTGAAGGAGTTATTATCAACATAAATAAACCATAGCAAGAAATAATGTTAGGACAATTTAGGAAGTAAAACTTCAACCTGTGCTCCTTTTGTATTGAGTCTATTTGAGGCTGCTATTGTACCTTTATGTAATTGGACAATATTTTTTACAATATTTAAACCTAAACCAGAATGTTTTCCAAAACTCGAAGGCCTATTGCTGTAAAAACGCTTAAAAATTTTCTGAGGAGATGTTTCAGCAAAACCAGGTCCCTCATCTTTTATTGCTAGTAGTAGATTGCTTGATGTTTCTTCAAGGCTAATTTCAATTTTTTGATTATTCTCACTAAAGGAAATAGAGTTATCTAATAGGTTTGCAATCACTTGTTCTAATCTATTACTTATACCAAATATAAAGTATCCATTTTTGCTTTTAATTTTATTTATGACTCTTATCTCAATTTTTTTATTTTGGTTAATAAGATCTTGATTAAAATCTTCTACTACACCATTTATAATTTCAACCAAATTAATCTTACTCATTTTCTCACGAGATAAAGATGCTTCATCTTTAAGCATTTGAGTATAATCAGTTATTAATCTTTCTATTCGTTCAGCATCATGATTTATTATTTTAAGAAGTTTTTCACCCTCATCTTTTTCAGTAGTTTTGTCTAAAAGTTCTGAAGCACTTTTTAAAGATGCCAGTGGATTTCTAATTTCGTGAGCTAAATCATTTGAAAAAGTTTCTGCTCTATTTGTTCGTTGTTGTAATTCTTTTGTCATTTCATCAATTGACTGAGTTAATTTTCCAATTTCATCATCTCTTACAAAAACTTTATTTATATCAATTGTCTGATTAGATTTTTTTTTAATTCCATCGCTAAATTTGACTAGCAGACCAATTGGTTTTAAAATATATTTATTTAAAAATAGAGAAAAAATTAAAATAACGATCACAACAGCGATCATGGTTCTTATAATAAATGCTTTTCTCTCTTTAACAGCAGTGGTGATATCATTTGCTTGTTCAGATACAACTATGTATCCAATGTCATTATTTTGAAATTTTATCTTACTAAGTGTGCTAACAAAAAAATTATTTTTTTCATCATTTGTCAGTGTCATTATTTCATCATTATATTTATTTGTAATTATATCCTTAATTTCATCTTTTTGTTCCTCTTCAAGTCTTTCTTCGATCTCTGGTCTAATTGTTTCTGTTCCTAAAGCTTCTTCAAAAATTATGTCTGATCCTGTAAAAACACTTTGATCCAAATCTAAAATGTTTGTGTCACCTATAAGATTTCCAGATAAATCATAAAATTGCACACGATCCAAGCTTTGAAATAGAAATCTAGTGGAGATTAAGAAATCTCTAATTCCCTCTTTTGTGTATTCTACGTTAAGTCTCTCAAGATTATCTTTAGTATTATTAATAACTATTTTGTGGTTGTCTGATCTTTCTTGTACTAACGTTGGCTGGATTGCTTCAAGGTATATAATTGTAAAAAGTCCTAAGACAGAAAAAACTGTAAGATTAATTATTAAAAACTTCTTTAGAATAGAAGCTGATTTTTTTTGTTTCATTAGCTAACATTCCATCTATACCCACTTCCATATCTAGTTTCAATTGCAGAAAACTTTTCATCTACCTTTTTAAACTTTTTTCTTATTCTTTTTACGTGACTATCAATTGTCCTGTCCTCAATTTCAGTATTTTCCTTGTAGGCAATATCCATTAAATGTGCTCTTTCTTTTATCACTCCTGGTCTTTTAGCTAATTCTTTGACAATTAAAAATTCAGTGGTTGTCAATTTATCCGGCAAGGCCATTCCGTTCCACTCACACTCTAACTGAGCAGGGTCTAATTTTAATTTACCATGACTTATTATATTTTTTGTGTCATCAACAGTATTAGTTTTTTTTCTTAGTTGAACTCTTATTCTCTCGATTAAAACTTTGGTTGAAAAACCACCAGATTTTTTAACAAAATCGTCAGCGCCCAATTTTAAACCAAGCAGCTCATCAACTTCATCATCTTTTGATGTTAAAAAGATTATTGGGATAGACATTTTTTTTTTAAGTTTTTTCAACAGCTCTTCTCCATCCATCCTTGGCATTTTAATATCTAGAATTGCTAGATCAGGTGGATTTCTAGTTAATCCAATTAAAGCAGATTCTCCGTCAATATAAGTTTGGACTTTAAACCCTTCTCTTTCTAATGCCATACTTATACTTGTAAGTATATTTCTATCATCATCTACTAAAGCAATTGTTTGGGTCATATTTTTATTCTCTTGATTATGATGTCAAAATTTAGGCGTTTAATGGGCTTCTCCCCAATTGTTTCCTGAGTTAATACTAACTTCCAAAGGAATAGAAAACATATGATGATCCGAACTTGAAACTGAAGTCATTGCTTCTTTTACTATCTTCTTTACTTCATTCTCATCTTTTTTTAAACACTCAAAAATAAGTTCATCGTGTATTTGTAAAAGCATTTTTGCTTTCTTTTTTTCTTCAAGAACTTTGTCAATTTTTATCATTGCCAATCTAATAATGTCTGCAGCCGATCCTTGTATTGGAGCATTAATGGCTGCTCTTTCCTGAAAGGCTCGTACACTAAAATTTTTATCATTAATTCCTCTTAAATGAATTCTTCTTCCAAAAATATTTGTGACAAAACCCTGCTTCCTACAAGTTTTAATTGTAGTGTTCATATAATCTTTTATCTCAGGAAATTTCCTAAAATATGAATTAATAAAACTTAAGGCTTCTTCGTTTGACACCGATATTTGTTTTGCTAGTCCATATTGTGTTATTCCATAAATAATTCCAAAATTAATAGCCTTAGCTTTTCGTCTATAATCGTCTGTCACTTTTGCAATTGGGACATTAAAAACTTGGCTTGCTGTTAAAGAATGGATATCTTGATTATTTTTAAAAGCTTTCTTTAATTCTTTTACATCAGCCATATCAGCAAGAATTCTCATTTCTATTTGATTATAATCCGCTGAAATAAGTATATTATTTTTATCTGCTACAAATGCTTTCCTAATCTCTTTGCCATCTAAAGTTTTAATAGGAATATTTTGTAAATTTGGATCGCTCGAGGCTAGCCGACCAGTATTTGTCGCTGCTAGTAAGAAAGAAGTATGAACTCTGTTAGTTTTTTTGCTTATATGATCTTGCAAGGCGTCTGTGTAAGTACTTTTTAGTTTTGAAACTTGCCGCCATTCTAAAACTAAATTAGGAAATTTATGTCCTGAGGAAGCTAAATCTTCTAAGATTTTAGCGCTCGTAGCTAAACTCCCTTTTTTTGTTTTTTTTAACTTAGCTATCTTTAGGTCATTGTAAATAATTTCTCCTAATTGTTTCGGTGATCCGATATTAAATTTTTTACCTGATATTTTGTAAATATCTTTTTCAATAGTTATCAATCTTTCTTCAAATTTCTTAGAAAGTTTTTTCAGATAAGCATCATCAACCTTTATACCGTTCATCTCAAGCCTTGAAAGGATTTTGATCATTGGTTTTTCAAACTCCTCGTAAACTCTTTCTAACTTTTCTTCAGATACTCTTTCAGATAAAACTGAATATAATCTTAGAGTTATGTCTGCATCCTCAGCAGCATATTCAGTGGCAGGTTTAATATCTACATCTGCAAAATTTAATTGTTTTTTTCCAGTTCCCACTAAATCTTTATACGAAATAGTTTTATGGCCAAGATGCAATTCAGATAAAGTATCCATGTTATGTCTGTTATTTCCAGCGTCTAATGTGTACGAAAGTAACATTGTGTCTTCTACCGAGCTTAATTCGATGCCATTATTTTTAAATATAATAAAATCGTATTTTATATTTTGGCCAACTTTTTTTATACTTGGATCTTCTAAAATTGGTTTAAGTTTTTTTAAAACTACATCCTTTTTTAATTCTGTTCTCTCTTTGTGACCCACTGGAATATAGAAAGCCTCGTTGGCCTCATAACATATTGATACACCCACAAGATCCGCTTCTTGCGGGTTTAGAGAAGAAGTTTCGGTATCTACTGCAATAATCGATTTTTCATCTAGTTTTTTTATTAATTCATCAAGTTGTTTTGCTTTTGAAATAGTTTTGTAGGTCTTAGTATTTATCTTATTATTTTTTTTTACTAGAGTTTTATAGTTGAAATCTTTACTTGCTGGCTCGCCATAAAAACTAATTGCTTGGCTTAACAGTCTATTAAACTCCATGTCTCTTAAAAAATCATACAATTTATCTTTATTTATATCTTTAATGATGAAATCAGCAGCATCATTCTTGAGTGGAACATCATTTTTCAAAGTAACTAATTGCTTACTAATCATGGCTTTATCTTTGTTAGACAATAACGTTTCTCTTCTTTTATTCTGAGGTATTTCTGATGCCTTCTTTAATAAATTTTCTAAAGTTTTGTATTTATTTATAAGTTCTGCTGCTGTTTTAATTCCAATGCCAGGTACTCCTGGTACATTATCTGAACTGTCACCAGCAAGTGATTGTACATCAACTACTTTTTCTGGTTTAACACCAAATTTTTCTATGACTTCTTTTTCTCCTATTACTTTGCTTTTCATAGGATCAAATAGTCTTACCTTACTAGATACTAACTGCATTAAATCTTTATCTGATGATATAACGGTAACCTTCGCACCTGCTTCTGTAATTTTTTTTGCATAAGTAGCTATGAGATCATCTGCTTCATAATTTAGTAGTTCAATAGAAGGTAAGTTAAATGCTTCAACAGATTTTCTTATATATTCAAACTGAGGAGCTAAATCATCAGGTGCTTCTGCTCTATTTGCTTTATATTCACTATAAATTTCGTTTCTAAAATTTTTTCTAGCTGAGTCAAATATAACGGCAAAATGAGTTGGTTTATTTTTTGAGTCATCAGATCTAGCATCCTCTAAAAGTTTAAAAAGCATAGAACAAAAACCACTTACAGCTCCTGTGGGCAATCCATCGCTTTTTCTAGATAGGGGAGGTAACGCGTAGTAAGCTCTGAAAATGTAACCTGACCCATCTATAAGATAAAAATGATCTTTTTTTTTTATTGAACTCATATATACATATTACATTGAATTCTAAGGTAAGATTAAAAAATTATGTCTAATAATGCTTTAACTGTTGAAAATCTTAGTAAAGTTTATTCAAGTTCTAAAACAAAAAAGGAAACGAAAGCTATCACTAATTTAACTTTTGAAGTTAAAGAAGGAGAAGTTTTTGGACTTCTTGGACCAAATGGAGCTGGCAAAACAACTTTTTTAAGTATTTTGGGAGGTACGGTAACTAAAACATCTGGCCTTGTAAATGTGTGGGGATTTGATTTAGATAAAAATCCCAGACAAGTTAAGGCATCTTTAGGAATAGTGCCTCAAGAAGTCAACTTAGACGCTTTTTTCAGCCCAAAACAATTATTAGAACTGCAGGCTGGCCTATACGGTATAGCGCAAAAAGATAGAATCACAGACTTAATACTTAAAATGGTTGCATTAGAGGACAAGGCTAATGCATATTCAAGAAGTCTTTCTGGTGGGATGAAAAGAAGACTATTAATTGCGAAAGCAATGGTTCATCAACCGCCTATACTAATTTTAGATGAACCAACTGCAGGAGTAGATGTAGAGCTCAGAAAAAACCTTTGGGATAATGTTAAAAAACTTAACAATGAGGGAGTTACGATAATTTTAACTACTCACTATCTCTTAGAAGCCCAAGAAATGTGTGATCGTATTGCTATTATTAATAAAGGAAATTTAGTTGCTTTAGATACAACCGAAAAGCTTTTAGACAGAATAAGAACAAAAAAAATCATTTTTAAAGTAAAAAAGATAGATTTAAAACTGCCTTTACTCATGAATGGAATTAATTTTAAAATAATTTCTGATAATCAAATTACTGCAACATATGAAAAAAATTCATTAAATTTTGGAGAAATAATTAATTATTTTAAGCAAAATAACTTAAAAATTGAGGATATTTCCACTGATGATGGTGACTTAGAAGATGTATTTGTTCAATTAACAAAGCACTAGATTTTAATGAGAAAAATGTTTATTTAATTATATGGAATTAGTAAAAAATATTAAGCAATCAAAATTAATAAAGTATGTATTCTATGCTCTTATAGGCAGTATAGCTTTAGCTATTTCTTCAAAAATTAAAATTCCTTTCTATCCTGTTCCAATGACAATGCAAACCTTTATAGTTTTAGTAATAGGGATTGGTTATGGTTGGAAATTAGGTTTGGCTACAGTTTCTTTATATTTATTTGAGGGAATTATAGGTCTACCTGTTTTCTCAGGAACCCCTGAAAAAGGAATAGGATTAATATACTTTACTGGACCTACTATGGGTTATCTTTTAGGCTTCCTCATAACCGTGTATGTCTCAGGAAAATTTGAGTATGACGGAAATTTATTAAAAAACTTTTTTAAATTGTTTCTTGCTACAAGTTTTATTTATATTTTAGGTATGGCTTGGTTAGGAAATTTAATTGGTTGGGAAAAGCCAATCTTTCAATTAGGCGCGCAACCGTTTTTACTTGCAGAACTTTTCAAAATTCTAATTGCAACATTTACAATTAACCTAATAAAAAAAATTAATAAATTAATATAATCTTATCTCGGAGACCTCTTAGAAAGAATTCTTTGGAGGGTTCTTCTGTGCATTTTTAATCTTCTAGCTGTCTCTGAAACATTTCTATTACACAATTCAAATACACGGTGGATGTGCTCCCATTTTACTCTATCAGCAGACATTGGGTTTTCTGGTGGCCTTGCTTTTGACTCTGGTGACGCAAGTAATGCGGACTCAATATCGTCAGCATCAACAGGTTTAGCAATATAATCTATGGCACCTGCTTTTACCGCAGCTACGGCTGTAGGTAAATTCCCGTATCCCGTTAACATGACTATTCTGGAGTCTTTTTTATTTTTAGCCAACTCTTTAACAACGTCTAATCCATTTCCGTCTTCAAGTCTTAAATCAACACATGCAAAACCTGGAGGTGAAATTTTTACAATATTCAGACCTTCAGATACTGTTTTTGCCTCTTTTACTTGAAAACCTTTCTTTTCCATAGCTCTAGCTAACCTTCCTCTCAGAGGATCATCGTCATCTAAAATAAGTAAAGATTTATCAGCAAAATCTGACAATTTTAGCTGCTCTGGTATATTTTTTTGGCTTCTCATAGCTACTTATATAGGGACTGTGGACATAATTTCAACAGCTCAAAATAGCTCTTTTTTTCTTTACATAAAGTCAAAAAAACCTTAAACGCAAATTTATTAAGGTTTTTTTTATTAAATTTTTTAAAAAACCTTTGTGTAAACTAACTAACGAGGGACACATGAGATGGGAAAATTTAAAACAGTTAACGAATTAGTTAACTCATTAAAACCAGATTATCCCGTATATTGTATACGGCCTAACGAGATTAAAAATTCCGTAAATTTTTTTAAAGAAAATTTCCCAGGGAAAATCCTCTATGCTGTAAAAACAAACCCTAACGAAAAAATAATTAAACAGATAATTGCAAATGGAATCAACGAATTCGATGTTGCTTCATTAAATGAAATAAAATTAATTAATAAAATTTACCCAGAAGCAAAACTTCATTTCATGCATACTATAAAAAGTAAAGATAGTATTGCATCTGCTTATAATGACTACAATGTAAAAAGTTTTTCATTAGATAGTAAAGATGAATTAAGAAAAATTTTAGATGCTACTAATCAAGCAAAAGATTTAGAACTTTTTGTAAGAATAGCCATTTCTAATGAGCATGCAGAAATTGATTTATCAAGAAAGTTTGGTGCTCTTCCCTCTGAAGCTCTAGGGCTAGTAAGACTTTGTAAACAACATGCTAAAAAATTAGGAATAAGTTTTCATGTAGGATCACAATGTATGCATAAAATTTCCTATTCAAAAGGGATAAAAGAAATAGGAAACATAATTAAAAAAACAAAAATAATTCCAGATACAATTAATGTTGGTGGTGGTTTTCCATCCGTTTACCCAGATTTAAATCCAGAGCCTTTATCAAATTATATAATGGAGATTAAAAAAGAACTTAATAATTTAAAGTTAGATAAATTACCTGAAATCATATGTGAGCCAGGAAGAGCAATAGTAGCTGAAAGTGGCTCTACTATTGTTAAAGTAATTTTGAAAAAGAAAAATAATCTTTACATTAATGATGGAACTTACGGATCACTTTTCGATGCGGGCGCTCCAAACTTTGTGCTTCCTTCGAAAATGATTACAGAAGGAAGAATTCAATCAAAAAAACTTACAGCATTTAGTTTTTTTGGACCAACATGTGATGGTTTAGATTATATGAAAGGACCTTTTTTATTACCGAACAATATCAAAGAAGGTGATTACATAGAGTTAGGTCAGCTAGGAGCTTACAGCTTAACATTTAGAACTAACTTCAATGGATTTTACTCTAATGAAATTCATGAACTAAGTGACAAACCAATTATGTCTATGTACGATGATTCTAATAAAAAAGTTGGATCGTTAGTAGCTTAATGGATAAAAAAAATAGTCCAAACATTGGGCATAATAAAAAATCTCTTCTCAACTCTCCAGTAGAGCACATCGATATCAAATCATTTGATGCACGTAAGATTATTGAAGGAATGGGTAAAATGTCTTTTACTTCAAGAGATACTGCTAAAGCAGCAGCAATTTATAACGAAATGTTAGATGATAAGGATTGCTCAATATTTCTTACTTTAGCCGGTTCTACTTCAGCTGGAGGATGCATGAACCTTTATACTGATTTAGTAAAGCATAACATGGTTGATGCCATAGTGGCTACTGGTGCTTCCATAATTGATATGGATTTCTTTGAAGCATTAGGTTTTAAACATTATCAAGGGTCTCAGTTTGAAGATGATACTAAACTTCGTAAAAACTATATTGATAGAATTTACGACACATACATAGATGAAGAGGAATTACAGGCGTGCGATCAAACAATATGTGATATTGCTAATTCTTTGGAAGCAAAAACCTATACTTCAAGAGAATTTATTCAAAAACTGGGAAAATTTCTAAAAACTAATTCTAAGAAAAAAGATTCTTTAATTGAAACTGCATACGATAATAATGTTCCAATATTCTGCCCTGCGTTTACTGACAGTTCTGCTGGTTTTGGCTTAGTAATGCATCAAGAACAAAATCCAGATAATCATATTACTATAGACTCCATAAGAGAATTTAGAGAATTAACGGAAATTAAACTACAATCTAAACAATCAGGATTATTAATGATAGGCGGCGGTGTACCTAAGAATTTTATTCAAGACACTGTTGTTTGTGCTGAACTTCTAGGAAAAAAAGTAGACATGCATAAATATGCAATACAAATTACTGTGGCAGATACACGTGATGGTGCTTGCAGCAGTTCTACACTAAAAGAAGCAAGCTCGTGGGGCAAAGTAGACATCACAAAAGAACAAATGGTTTTTGCAGAGGCAACTAGTGTTTTACCGTTAATAGCAAGTGATGCCTATCATCGTGAAAACTGGAAAAAAAGAAATAGAAAAAATTTTTCTAATATTTTTAAATCATAAATGAAATACCTTCATTCAAAAAAAGGTTTCTTAGGCATAGACGCTGATCAAGAAATAACTCCAAGAGTAATAATAGTACCCTTTGGTTTAGAAAAAACAGTAAGCTATGGAAGCGGTACAAAAAATGGACCTAAAGAAATTATTAAAGCATCTCATCAAGTTGAGTTATTCGATGAAGAACTTAATAAAGAGCCTTATAAAGAAATAGGGATAAAAACATTAAAACCTTTCTCAATAAAAAATGAAATAAGAAGTGCTCTAGACCAATTATCAAAAATTAATGAAGATATTATTACTGATGGTAAATTTCCTTTAGTTTTTGGTGGAGAACATTCAATTACACCTGGCGCTATAAAACCTTTCGCTAAAAAATATGATGAAGTAACGCTTTTACATTTTGACGCTCATGCTGACTTAAGAGAAAGTTATCAAGGTGAAAAATTTTCTCATGCTTCGGCTATTAAAAGGTGCTTAGATCACAAAAATTTAAAAGTAGTTTCATTTGGTATTAGAAATTTATCTAAAGAAGAAATGGATTTTTATAATAATAACAGAGACAGAGTTGAAATATTTTGGGGTAAAGATAAGCAAATATGGGATTTATCCTTGCTTAAAAAGTTTTTCGAAAATAAAAATGTTTATATCACTTTCGATGTTGACGGATTTGACTCAAGCATAATGCCTGCGACTGGCACTCCAGAACCAGGTGGAATGCTCTGGGAGGACGTTTTGCCAATAATAAAAAAGGTTTGTCAAATTTCAAATATAGTTGGTGCTGACATAAATGAATTAGCGCCAATTAAAAACTTTGAGTCATACAATTTTCTTGTTGCTAAATTAGCTTATAAAATAATTTCTTATTCTTTTGAATTTAAGAATTAATTATTTTTTTAATACTCCAACAAATAATTACCAAAGCACCACCTAAATCACTATTTCTTCTGAATAATAAACTTGCTCCTTGTCTCTCTAGCAATGTTTTTCCTAAAAAAGTTCCAAGACCTAATCCTGAATTTGAATTTTGCTCAGTCGATTTAGACTTTATGTAAGGTTCACCAATTTTACTTATAATGTCTTCTGGTATCCCAGGACCATCATCATTAATTTTAATTTCAATATTTTGAGCATCACTTTTTAAATTTATTTTAACATGCGTCTTCGAAAATTTTACCGCGTTGCCGATGAAGTTTCTTAACCCATAAGTAATTTCAGGTGTTCTATCGATACTAATTTTATTTTTATCATCATCTACTACAAGTTCTATATTTTTAGAGGACGTTTCTTGAAATGAATCGATTATTTCCTCTAATAAATCTTCAAATTTAATATTACTTAAAAATTTATCTTCCTCGATTTGTTTTTTTGAGATTTTTTTTAATATATCGCTGCATCTTTTTGTTTGACTTATTAATAAATCTAAATCTTTTGAAATTTCTTTATTATCTCCGATTTCTTTTTTTAGCTCTTTTGCTACCACAGCAATCGTTGCTAGAGGAGTACCCAGAGAATGAGCAGCTGCGGCTGCCTGACCACCTAAAGACTCGAGCTCGTATTCTTTAGCAATTACTTCTTGTAATTTATTTAATGCCTCTGATCTTTTTTTTGTTTCTCCGGAAAATCTTATTCCAAAATAACTTAAAAATATTAAACCAATTAAGATTGAGATTAAAATACCAAATTTATAAAAACTTGGTACATTAAAACCTTGAGTGAGAAGGCCGGGTAATGGCAAATAGAAATGAGTCAGGATAAAAAGAATTATAGAGGTGATAAATCCTAATATAATTGTTGTACCCATGCTTAAAAATGTAGAGGAAACTATCGCCGGTATTATTAATAGTATCGAAAATGGATTAAAAATACCACCGGTGAGATACAACAGAACTGCTAATTGAAATAAATCATATAATAAAAATAATGAGGCATAAGTATCTTTTAACTGATTTGCTTTAATTTTAAACTGGAGAAAAATATTAGTTAGTAAACCTAAGAAAATAACGAATAAGCAAGCCTTTAATGGAAACTCTAAATCGAGATAAAAAAATACAATATTCACTGCCAATAATTGGCCTACAATCGCTATATATCTCAGGATGGTAAGTGTACTTTTATCTAAATTTAAATTCTCTTTTGTCCTAAAGAGAGTCGCAAAATCCATCGAATTAAATGTCTAGGTTGACTACTTCTAAAGCATTATTTGTAATAAAATCTTTTCTTGGAGCAACTTCATCGCCCATTAATACTTTGATCATTTTTTGATCTTCTTTAGATTTATCTTTTGTACCTTTAGTGTATTGAACTCTCAACATTGTTCTATTATCTGGATTTAAAGTTGTTTCCCAAAGTTCTTCTGGGTTCATTTCACCTAGACCCTTGAAACGTTGTATAGATAATTTTTCTCTTTGATCTTGAATATATTTTTTGTATTCAGTACTTCCTTTTTTAATTTTTTTATCTATTTTTCCTGTTTGAAGGATATAGTCCTCCAAAGTTTTTTCATCTTTTATATAAATACTTTTGTTGGCTTTTGTAACTTTAAATAATGGAGGTTGCGCTAGATATATATGGCCTTTTTCTATTAATTGATTAAAAGGATAATTATTAAAAAAAGTTAATAACAATGTTCGTATATGCGAACCATCAACATCTGCATCGGTCATAATCACAATTTTATCATATCTTAAGTTTTCAATATTAAAATCTTTGGACCCTGTCCCTAGAGCATTAATCAAAGTAACTATTTCATTCGATGACATCATTTTAGATAAGGCTTTTGTCGATAGATCTTCACCATTTGTCTTTCCATTTACATATGTATTTAAAATCTTTCCTCTTAATGGAAGCACGGCTTGATATTCCCGAACTCTACCCTGCTTAGCTGATCCTCCTGCTGAGTCTCCCTCTACAATAAAAAGTTCCGTTCCCTCTCTTTTTTGGATTTGGCAATCCGCTAGTTTTCCTGGTAATCCTGAAAGTTCAAAAGTTCCTTTTCTTCTTACACTGTCTCTAGCTTTACGGGCAACATCTCTTGCCATTGCTGCTTGTGTAATTTTTTCTAAAACTGTTTTAGCTATAGATGGATTTTGGTCAAACCAAGTAGAAACTTTTTCATTAATTATATGTTCGACTATATTCCTTATTTCCGATGAAACTAATTTATCCTTTGTTTGAGATGAAAATTTAGGATCTGGCATTTTAATTGATAAGACAGCTGTTAAACCCTCTTTAATATCTTCACCTGATAATGTAATTTTATTTTTTTTATTATTTTTATCTGCAGAATATTTATTAATTATTCTAGTAAGAGCACTTCTAAAACCCAATAAATGAGTTCCTCCATCTTTTTGGGGAATATTGTTCGTAAATGGCAAAACTTCTTCGGAGTAACCAGCGTTCCATTCAAAAGAGCACTCTACGACTACATTATTCTTTGTCGCAGTAACATAAACAGGTTTCTTAAAAACTTCTTTTTCATTTTTATTAACTAGTATTGGTTTTTTATTATTTATATGTCTAACAAATTCTAAAATTCCTCCTTCATATTTATGAAAAAATTCTTTTGGTTTTTTTGAGGAATTGTCAACTAATTTAATAGCTATTCCTTTATTTAGAAATGCAAGTTCTCTTATTCTTTTTTCTAAAGTAGAAGGACTAAATTTAATAGTGGAAAAAATTTCTTTTGAAGGTAAAAAAGTTATCTTTGTGCCTTTTTTTTTCGTTTTTCCTAATTTTTTTAAAGGTTTAATTGAATTTCCATCTCTAAACTTGATCTCATATTCATTGCCATCTCGATAAATTCTTAAATCAAGTTTTTCAGATAAAGCATTTACTACAGACACCCCAACTCCATGTAAACCTCCAGAGACTTTGTATGACTCATGATCAAATTTACCACCAGCGTGCAATTGTGTCATTATTACTTCTGCAGCTGACATTTTTTCTCCTTTATGCATGTCTACAGGAATTCCACGACCATCATCTTCTACAGTAACAGTATTATCTGGATTAATTGAAATAGTAATATTTTTACAATGTCCTGCTAAAGCTTCATCAATAGAGTTATCTACAACCTCAAAAACCATATGATGTAAGCCTGATCCATCATCGGTATCACCGATATACATACCTGGTCTTTTTCTAACGGCATCTAAGCCTTTTAAGACTTTAATTGCATCTGCACTGTATGATGCTTTGCTAGTTGAAACAGAATTTTTTGACATTTTTTTTGATGAGTGTTTATACCATCTTTTTAACTTAAGATAAAATTGCCCCTGATCATATCGACTTAAAATGACTATTTATCAACGGTTCTAGAGCAAAAATTAAATTTAATTCTGAAATTTTCAAAAACTTAGATTTTCATTGGCATTATGACGTAATAACTATTTTTATCTGACATATCCTCAATTAAAACAGGTGATACAGAGTCTTTTAAATTCATTTTCAAATTTTTATCTTCAACTTCTGATGCAATATCTATTAAATATTTAGAGTTAAAACTTATATTTAAATTATCGGAGCTAAAATCTGCTTTAATTTTTTCATTTCCCTCTCCAGAATTCGCACTATTTACGGAAAGTTGCACATTATCTTTATTAATAACTAACTTTACTCCTTCTTTTCTATCCAGAGAAACACTTGCGACTCGTTCTATTGAATTTATAAAATCCTTAGATGAAACAACAAGATTCTTGTCATTAGAAGTAGGTACTACTTTTTTGTAATCCGGAAACTTTCCATCTATTACTTTAGATATCAATTTCATATTTCCAAGAGAAAATTTAATCTTATTATCACTTGATTGCATTGTGAGTTGGTCAGAAGTTTCTGACAAAAGTGAGCATAATTGAAATACTGTCTTTTTAGGTAAAATTAAAGAGTTAAAATTATCAGTTTTTTCGATTTCAAGACTACTCGAGGATAATCTATGACTATCAGTGGCGACACCGGTTAAAAAATTCCTTCCATGCGCTTCGGTAAGATGTAAAAATATACCATTTAAGTAATGTCTAGTATCATCATTTGATATTGAAATTCTTGTTTTGTTTAGAAGTTTTAAAAATCTACTGTTATTTAGAGAAATTTCATTTCCTTCAAATTCATCTGCGAATGTGGGAAAATTATCAGTTGGCAAACATAAAAGGTTAAAATCTGCGTTCTCACTTTTGAGACTGAGTTTGTTTTCAGATTTTAAGTCAAAATTTAACTCTGCGTTAGACGATATTTTTCTTAAAATATCGTATAATATTGCTGCTGAAGTTGTTGTGCTTCCCTCATTAATAACTTTTATTTCAGAAATTTCATCATAAAAAATAATATCAAGATCCGTAGCAACTATCGATAATTTTTTATCTTTAAGCTGAAGTAACACATTTGAGAGGATAGGCAGTGTATTTTTTTTTTCCACAACCCCTTGAACAAAATTTAAAGATTTTAACAAAATATCTCTTTTAACAACAAATTGCATTTAATTATTACTCTAACAACAAACTTTTTATCTGACTTATATTTTTTTTCATCTCATCATCTTGTTCGGAAAGTCTAGTGATAGTTTTAACGGCGTGAATTACTGTTGTGTGATCACGATTAGCAAATCTTCTTCCTATTTCTGGTAGCGATCTAGTAGTCATTTTTTTTGCTAGATACATAGCTATTTGTCTCGGTCTTGCTAGTGGTCTTGATCTTCTTTGTGAAAGCATTTCGCTCAACGCGATGTTGAAAAAATTAGATACAACATTTTGTATTTTATCTACAGTTATTACTCTTATCTGACTGAACACATCTTTTAAAATATTTTTACAATCTGCAATATTAAGATTTTTATTATGAACTCTGCTGAAAGCAATTACTCTATTTAAAATACCGATCAGCTCTCTAATATTCGTTTTACTTTCACTAGCTATAAAGGAAATAACATCTTCACTTAAATTAATATTCTCTTTAAATTGATTTTGGATTTCCTCAATTTTCTTTTTAATAATTTTAATTTTTAACTCTAAATCTGGTGCATCGATATCTACAACTAAGCCACCGGCTAATCTAGATTTAATTCTATCTTGAACTCTATCAAGTTTCATTGGTGCACGATCCGAAGAAATAATGATTTGTGATCCTTTATCCATTAAACTATTAAATGTATGAAAAAATTCTTCCTGTAAACTTTCTTTTCCGCTTATAAATTGGATATCATCTATTATAAAAACCGATGACTTTCTAAAAAAATCTTTAAAATTAACCATATCGTTTTTTTTAATTGATTTAATAAAATGGTACATAAATCTTTCTGCAGAGATAAACATGACATTATTGTCGTTCTGAAGCTCAATTCCAACCGCATTCAATAAATGAGTCTTGCCTAAGCCTACTCCGCCACAGATATATAAAGGATTATAGCGTGATATATGTTCGCACACCTTTTTTGAATAAGATAGAGCTATATCGTTGCTTTTACCTTGAATAAAACTATCAAAAGTCAAATTTGGATTTAACCTGTTATAATTTAAGATTGAGTCTTTTATTTCAGTTACTTTAGTTAATTCATCAATTTTTATAATTTCCTGAGTTTGTTTATTTTCTTCAATGATTTTAAATTCTATTCTATTAAGACTTAGTTTAAAGCTTTTTACTTGCTCAAGAATTTTATCTAGATATCTTGAAACAATCCAGTCTCTGAAAAATCGTGTTGGTACACCAAGTATCAAGTAATCATTGTATTCTTTTACAAGAGAAATTTTTTGTAACCAACTACCATAAATTTCGCTCCCAAACGTTTTTTTAAAAGCTTTTTGTATTTCCTCCCAGTTTAAAGTCTTCTCTTCTTCAGAAATAAATAGGCTTTGTTTTTTTGAGTTATTGTTTTCCATGTAGGTAGAAATTCAATAAACGATCTTTTAAAAAAATATGCAACAATTTTTTTTCAAAAATAAAAAAAAAATCGTTTCGGGTTGTACAACTATCGCCCAGATAGAATAAAAAAAAATTCAACTCAGTGTGTGAAGTTTCTATATTTTGTAAGACGAAACTAAATATAGATTTTTATTTTCTAAAACAATCAACTTGAAATTGATTATTTTGAAAAAATTTTTTTTGAAATTCGAGAAATTTTTCTTGAAGATGTATTTTTACTAATCACACCTGACTTAGCAACCTGCATTAGAATTGACTGGAATTTTGAGAAAAATTTTTTTGCTTTTTCTTTTTCTTTAGCATTTAAATAAGTTTCCATCTGTTTTACTGCTTTTTTGTATTTACTTTTTCTAATTCTATTAACCTGGGTTTGTTTTTTGACCCTTCTAACTCTTCTGATTGCTGATTTAGTGTTAGGCATATTTTTTACGGATTATATATATGTGCAATTTATTAGGGTCAACTTTATTATTTTTGGCATTTTGAACAGAAAAATGATGCTCGATTTGATAAGGCAATTTTTAAGATCGTGCTTTTGCATTTTTTATTCAGACATTTTTCTCCTGATCTACCATAAACCTTGAAATGTTGCTGGAATGACCCTTTTTTTCCACTACTACTAGAAAAATCTTTGATTGACGATCCTCCTAATGAAATCGCTTGAAAAAGTACTTTTTTTGTAAATTTAATAATTTTTTTTATATCTGCATCTGTAAGATTTTTAATATGTTTTGTGGGCTTTATGTTACTAAAAAAAAGAATTTCATTAACATAAATATTTCCCAAACCAGAAACAAACTTTTGATCCATTAGAAGGTTTTTAATTATACTTTTTCTACCACGAATATATTTTTTAAAATATAGAGAGTTAAATTTACTTTCCAAGGGTTCGGGGCCTAAATTTTTAAGATGAAAACTTTGCTTAAAATTAAATCTATTAAATAATTTTATAAAACCAAACTTTCTTACATCGTTATATATTAGCTTTTGATTGTTCGATAAGACAAAAATAACTCTATCATGTTTTTTATTTTTAATTTCATTAATATCATAATAGAAACTTGTCTTATATTTAACATTCTTTTTATTAATATAGATAAATTTACCTGTCATACCTAAATGAA
>CACIXL010000011.1 GCA_902590625.1 uncultured Pelagibacteraceae bacterium
CTAGCAGTTGATAAAGCAAAATACTGGTTAGATATAATTGGTTTAACTCATAGAGCGGATGATAATGCTGGAGACCTTCCTTATGGTGATCAAAGAAAATTAGAAATTGTTCGCGCAATGTGTATTGAACCAAGGTTATTGTGCTTAGATGAACCAGCCGCAGGATTAAATCCTAAGGAATCTGCTGAATTAAATAAATTATTAAAGTTTATTAAAACAGAGAAACAAACAGGAATTTTATTAATTGAACATGACATGAGTGTAGTGATGGGGATCTCTGATCATGTTGTTGTTTTAAACTATGGTAAGAAAATATTTGAAGGAACAGCTGATCAAACTAAAAATAGCAAAGAAGTTATTGAGGCTTATCTTGGAGTTGATGAATAATGCTTAAAATTTCTAATGTTGAAACATTTTACGGTAAGATACAAGCTTTGAGAGGAGTTGATCTAAATGTGAATGATGGTGAAATTGTTTCTTTAATTGGCTCTAACGGAGCAGGTAAATCAACTTTGCTAATGACTATTAGCGGTGTGAATAAAGCTAAAAGAGGAAATATAGTTTTTAACGGTGAAAATATTGAAAACAAACAGCCTCACAAAATTGTTGATATGGGCATTTGCCAAGTACCAGAGGGAAGAAGAATTTTCTCAAGATTAACCGTAGAAGAAAATTTAAGATTGGGAGCTCATGCTAACGAAAAAGGGAAATATTTTGAAAATGATATTAAGGAAGTTTATGATTTATTTCCTGTATTGAGTGATAGAAAAACTCAAAGAGGCGGAACACTTTCTGGAGGAGAACAACAAATGCTGGCCATCGGAAGAGCTTTAATGAGTAAACCTAAAGTTCTTTTATTGGATGAACCTTCACTAGGAATAGCACCTAAATTAGTTAATCAAATATTTGTTTCAATAAAAAATATTAACAAAGAAAAAAATGTTACTATTTTTTTAGTTGAACAAAATGCTAAAAAAGCTTTAGAGCTTGCCGATAGAGCTTATGTTTTAGTTAATGGCAAGGTGACCATTAAGGGTTCTGGTCAAGAGTTGCTCAAAAATAAAGACATACAAGCTGCTTATCTCGAAGGTGGGGCAAAAAATTAACTTTTTTTCATATTTACAAGATTGTAATTAAGGTGTTCAATATCAATAATTAATTAATTAACAACAAAGGGAAATAATATGTTAAGAACGTTCAATAAACTTCTTTCATTAATTGCCGGAACATTAATGCTTGCGACAGTATCAGCTAAAGCTGACGTTGTTGTTGCTTCTGCTGGACCTATGTCAGGTCAGTACGCTTCATTTGGTGCTCAGTTAAAAGCTGGTGCTGAAATGTGGTTAAAGCACGTTAATAAAAAAGGTGGAATTAATGGTGAGAAAGTTAAATTAGAAATCGGAGACGATGCTTGCGATCCTAAACAAGCTGTTGCTGTAGCCAACAAATTTGCTGGTCAAGGTGTAGCTTATGTTGCAGGTCATTTCTGCTCTGGTTCTTCAATTCCAGCTTCAGCGGTTTACAATGAAGAAGGAATTATTCAAGTTTCACCAGCTTCAACTAATCCAGCGTTAACGGATAAAGGTGGTAAATATACTTTTAGAGTTTGTGGTCGAGATGATCAGCAAGGTGAAGTTGCTGGTAAATTCTTAGCTGAAAACTACAAAGGTAAAAAAGTAGCTATCCTTCATGATAAAACTGCTTACGGAAAAGGTTTAGCAGATGCGACTAGAAAAAATATGAAGAAAGCTGGCCTTAAAGACGCTATGTACGAAGCTTATACAGCAGGTGAAAAAGACTATTCTGCTTTAGTTTCAAAACTAAAATCAAATAACATTGATGCAGTATATCTTGGTGGTTACCACACAGAAGGTGGTTTGATCGTAAGACAAATGAGAGATCAAGGTATGAAAACTAAATTAATCAGTGGTGACGCATTAGTTACAGCTGAATATTGGGATATTACAGGAAATGCAGGTGAAGGTACGTTAATGACTTTCTCTCCAGATCCGAGAAATAATCCTGCTGCTGCAAGTGTTGTAAAAGAATTTAAAGCTGCTGGTATAGAGCCAGAAGGTTATGTTCTTTATTCATATGCTGCGTTACAAGTATTCGAACAAGCTGCTAATCAAGCTGGAACAAACGATCCTGCTAAAGTTCTTAAAGTAATGAGAAAAGGTAAGTTTGATACTGTAATCGGTTCACTAAGCTTTGACAGAAAAGGTGACGTGAGCTTACCAGGTTATGTATTTTATGAGTGGAGCAAAGGTAAATACAAAGAACTATAAACCAATTGCTTAACCAATTTAAAAGGGGGCTTAGGCCCCCTTTTTTATTTACAGAAAGGAATTTATGGAAATAACTTACGATGATTTTAAAAAAGTGCAGATTAAAGTTGGAACTGTTTTGGAAGTAAAAGTTAATGAAAAAGCTAGAAAACCTTCTTTAGTAATTAAAGTGGATTTTGGAAAAGAGATTGGAGTAAAACAATCATCAGCTCAAATTACTCACTATTACAATGCAGAAAATTTAGTTGGTAAACAAGTTATAGGTGTTTGCAACTTTCCAACAAAAAATATTGCTGGAGTAGTTTCAGAAGTATTAGTGCTTGGAGCAATTGAAAAAGATGGAAAAGTTGTCCTAGTGCATCCATCTCAAAAGACTGATAATGGTTTAGATATTGCTTAAATGATATTTACACTTAAAGCTTTACTTGCTGGATTAATTATAGCCTTTTCTTCTTGGCTTGCAGGTCAAAATCCTAGAATAGCTGGCTTTATAATTGCCTTGCCAATGGCTTCATTAATCGCGATAGCGTTTGTCTACTTTGAACATAACAGTGTTGAAAAAACAGTCTTGTATGCAAAAAGTATTTTAGTTGCTGTACCCGTAAGTTATTTATTTTTTCTTCCTTTTTTCTTCGCGAAACAATTCAACATGAATTTTTGGATGATTTATGGATCTGGAATACTATTAATAGCCCTAGGTTTTTTCATTCATAAGTATTTTGCAAATTTTTTATAATGAGTTCTGAAACTTTTCATTGGAGCTGTAAACACACTTGGTCAAGAAGCGCAAAAAATACTTCATGGTGTTTATTAGGTTGTTCAATTGGTGATTTTGGAACAATTTTATTTTTTCAATTAACTCAAATTCCTTTTCCAGTTTTAGCTATTATGACTTTAGCAATTATAAACGGGATAATTACAAGTATAATTTTAGAAACTATAATTTTACTTAGACAGAATTTTTCTTTTAAGCTAGCTTTTAAAACATCCGTAGGTATGAGCTTAATTTCTATGATCAGTATGGAAATTGCTATGAATTTAACGGATTATCTTTTAACTGGCGGAGCTATTTTAACTTGGTGGGTTGTTCCAATAATGCTTGCCGCAGGGTTCGTTACACCATGGCCATATAATTACTGGAGATTAAAAAGGTTTAATGAGGCTTGCCACTAATTAATAACTATTAATATAATCTTTTAAATTTTTATTTTCCTCTTCAATTTTATTAATTAAATGTTTTACCACATCACCAATAGAGACTATGCCAAGAAGTTTTTGATCTTCCATAATTAAAATATGTCGTATTTTTTTTTCTGTCATCTCATCCATTAATTCAGTTACAGAAGTATTTAAATCACACGTTACTAAAGATTTTGACATTAATTCTGAGACAGGAAGAGTTAAGTTAAATTTTTCAGCATAAATAAATCTTGAAAGATCTCTTTCTGATAAAATACCAATAACTTTTTTAGCTCCATCAATTACAGGCATACATCCAATTTTTCTTTCATGGAATTTTTGACTTGCAGATTTTACGGTATCCTTTTCACTTAGTGTGAAACATTCTCTCTTAGACATCCTGCTAACAAGTTTACCAGGCATAGATTCATTTAATTAAAATAACGAACATTAGTCAAATCAATTAATAAAACATTAAGTAATTTTATCTAAGATTTTATCCTTAAAAATGAGGTGATGAACAATTACTGCTAGAATATGTAGTGTAATTAAAACAATTAGAAAATAATTAGCGTAGATATGAACTTCATAATATAAATCAGCTAATTGAAAATTATCTTTATCAAAACCATACTTAAAAAATAAAAAATTAAGTTTTTCACCCATATAAAGTTTTTTTAGTATCCCAGAAATAGTGATAGTAAAAATACTTAAGTAGAGAAAAAAATGATTTGCTTTAGCTATCAATACTTGACCTTTAAAAAAAATATTGCCTCCAGTTGGACTTTGATTAAAAAATTTCCAAATTAATCTAAATAAAGTAATATAAAAAACTGTTATCCCTATTAGTATATGAATATTTTCAAGATCTATCCTTCGATCTGAAAACTCTAAGCCTACTAAGTAAAAACCAAAGGGTATTTGAAGTATAAGGATTACAAAAGTAATCCAGTGAAACAATTTAGCTAATAGACCATATTTGCCAAAACTATTAAAAACTTGCATACTAATATTCTAACAACTTATGAAAAAATTCAAATTACTAATTACTACATTTGTTTTTATTTTTGGCTCAACATTTGTTTATGCTCAAAGTGTAGAAGAGATTATTAAAGGAAGAAAAGCTATGTTTAGTGAAAATTATCAAAATGGTAAAAAAATTTCTATTTTGCTTAGATCAGGTAAAAAAGAAGAAGCTAAACCTTTAATGAAAAAAATTTCAAATAATTATAAAAAACTTTTAGACTACTTTCCGGAAAATACTAAGGAGGGTTTCAAAACAGAAGCACTACCTAGTATTTGGGAAAATAAAGATGAATTTAAAGCTCTAATGCAAAAAGCATCAGATGATATGCTCAAACTTGCAAAAGCAATAGATACCGCTGATGATCTAGGTGCAATTCAAAAAAAATTAATGTGGAGCAATTGCTCGGCTTGTCATAATAGATTTAGAGCAGAACATTAAATGACATCTCAATTATTTCCCATGATCCTTTTTGGGATTGCAACAGCCTTTTCGCCTGGACCTAACAATATCATGACGTCTTATACAGCTTTTAATTTTGGAGTGAAAAAAGCCATCCCAACTATGCTAGGTGTCATAATTGGATGGACACTTTTAATAATATTATTGCAACTTGGATCAGTTTCTATTTTTCAAAAATATCAATTTATACAAACTATTATTAAAGTTTTAGGTTCGGTTTATCTTTTGTACATGGCATATAAGTTATCTTTTGGTAGTCAAACTAAAGATAAAAAACTTGATCCAAAACCAGTTACTTTTATAAACACGTTCTTTTTTCAATTCGTAAATCCTAAAAGTATTATAGTTGGCCTTACCTCAATATCCTTGTTTGTTGATACGGAAAATAATTATTTAAGAGACTCAATTGTTTTAACTATTCTTTGGTTTTTAATGGCTGTTGGAAGTCAAACGGGCTGGTGTTTGATGGGAAAATACATGAGAAAATTCGCCACAAGTGATAAATTTATTAAGAATTTTAATTACACAATGTCTTTTTTACTTATCGTTTGTGTGATTTTGTTCTATGTATAGCGCATGAAATTTAATAGTAAAAATTCTTTTCAATCACTAGATACTCTAAATTCGTCAGGAAAAGATTTTAAATATTTCAATCTAAAAATAGCAGAAAAAAATGGATTGGAGGGAATATCAAAACTTCCTAAATCCCTTAAAGTGTTATTAGAAAACCTTCTTAGATATGAAGATGATGTAACTGTCGACAAAAAACAAATATTAGCTTTAAAAGATTGGCTTAAAAATAAAAAATCTAACACAGAAATAGCTTACAGACCTGCTCGTACTTTATTGCAAGATTATACAGGAATTCCAGCGATTGCCGACCTAGCAGCAATGAGAGATGCTGTAAAAGATAAAAATAAAAATCCAGACAAGATTAATCCATTGTCAACCGTTGATTTAGTTATCGATCATTCCGTAATGGTAGATGAATATGCTTCAGGAAAATCTTTTAATCAAAATGTTGAAAGAGAATTTTCAAGAAATGGTGAAAGATACTCTTTTTTAAAATGGGGACAAAAAGCATTTGATAATTTTAGAGTTGTACCTCCTGGAACAGGGATTTGTCACCAAGTAAATTTAGAATATTTATCTAAAGTTGTTTGGTCATCAAAAAGTGGAAATGATTTATATGCTTACCCAGATACTTTAGTCGGAACCGATAGTCATACAACAATGGTAAATGGTTTATCAGTTTTAGGTTGGGGTGTTGGCGGAATAGAGGCAGAAGCCGCAATGTTAGGTCAGCCTATTTCAATGTTAATTCCAGAGGTTGTTGGTGTTGAACTTGAAGGAAAATTAAAAGAAGGAACAACTGCAACAGACTTAGTTTTAATCATTGTTGAAATGCTTAGAAAAAAAGGTGTGGTTGGAAAATTTGTAGAATTTTACGGTGAAGGTTTAAAAAATTTAACTTTAGCTGATAGAGCAACTATTGCAAACATGGCTCCTGAATATGGGGCTACATGTGGCTTCTTCCCAGTTGATGATGAAACTTTAAAATATTTAAAATTATCTGGAAGAGATAAAGCAACAATTGATTTAGTGGAGAAATACTCTAAAGAACAAGGGCTTTGGGCAAGTAATGATGTTGTATTTACCGATACTCTTTCATTAGATGTTAGCGATGTAGTAACAAGCATTTCTGGACCTAAACGACCACAAGATAAAGTTTTACTAACAGAGGCTTCAACTGCTTTCGCGAAAGTTTACAAAGAAAATGCAAAAAGAAATAAGGCTATCGAAGCTAAAGTAGAAGGTACTGACTTTAATATTAAAGATGGTGACATTGTAATTGCTGCAATAACATCTTGCACAAATACTTCTAACCCAAGCGTAATGATTGGAGCAGGTCTTTTAGCGAAGAAAGCTCATGAAAGAGGATTGAAAGTTAAACCATGGGTAAAAACTTCATTAGCACCAGGATCACAAGTTGTAACAGACTATTTAGAAAAAGCTGGTTTAAACAAATATTTAGATGAACTTGGTTTCAATCTAGTTGGTTATGGCTGTACCACTTGTATTGGTAACTCCGGACCATTAAATCAAAATATATCAGATGCAATAAATAAAAACGATCTTTACGCAGTTTCAGTTTTATCTGGAAATAGAAACTTTGAAGGAAGAATAAATCCAGATGTAAAAGCTAATTACCTAGCTTCACCTCCACTTGTTGTTGCTTATGCTTTAGCAGGTAATATGAATTTCAATATGTATAAGTCTGCACTTGGCAAAGATAAAAATGGTAAAGATGTTTATTTAAAAGATATTTGGCCAAGCAATAAAGAGATTGAAGATTTAATGTTAAGTTCTTTAAATGCAGATATGTTTAAACAAAGATATTCAAATGTTTCAGAAGGACCTAAAGAATGGCAGGCTATTAACACAACAGATAGTGATATTTATAACTGGGAAGCTAATTCAACATATGTAAAAAGACCTCCGTTCTTTGATGATTTGCCTGATAAACCTGAAGGATTTAAACCCATTAATGATGCTAGAATTCTTTTATTATTAGCTGACTCAGTGACAACAGATCATATTTCACCAGCAGGAAGTATCAAAAAAGAAAGTCCAACGGGTGATTATTTTATGAAGCATCAAATACAACAAAAAGATTTTAACTCTTATGGCGCAAGAAGAGGGAACCATGAAGTAATGATGAGAGGAACTTTTGGAAATATCAAAATAAGAAATGAAATGGCTCCTGGCACTGAAGGTGGTTTTACAACGTTACAGCCAGATGGAAAAGTAATGAGCGTTTATGAAGCTGCAATGGAATACAAAAAAAGAAACAATGATTTAGTTGTAATAGCCGGTAAAGAATACGGAACAGGTTCATCTAGAGATTGGGCAGCTAAAGGAACTAAACTTTTAGGAATTAAAGCTGTTTTAGCAGAGAGTTTTGAGAGAATTCATAGATCAAATTTAATTGGAATGGGAGTTTTACCACTTCAATTTAAAGAAGGTTTTGACCGCAAAAAATTAAATATTACAGGTGCAGAATTAGTTTCAGTAATTAATATTGATAAAGGTGTTAAACCAAGACAAGAAGTAACTTGTGAAATTAAATATCAAGACGGAACTAGTAAAAAAATTCAAATGCTTTGTAGAATTGATACTGCTAATGAAGTTGAGTACTACAAAAATGGAGGAATTTTGCAGTATGTTTTAAGAAATATGCTTGCCAACTAAATGAGAGATATAAAAGTAAAAGTTCATCCATCAAAATCAAATCTAAAAAAAAAAGATCAATTAGCCTGGAAAATTGCAGAGATCGCATCAGATAAAGCAAAAATAGATAAAGATGCAGTTGATATGGTTATCAATAGAATAATTGATAATGCATCAGTAGCTATTGCATCGTTTAATAGAAGACCTGTTGTTTCAGCGAGAGCAATGGCTTTAGCTCACTCTAGAAAATCAGGAGCAACTGTTTTTGGTTTGAACCCAAAAATTAAAGTAGATTGTGAATGGGCTGCATGGGCAAATGGAACTGCTGTGAGAGAACTAGATTATCATGATACTTTTTTAGCAGCGGATTATAGTCATCCAGGTGACAATATTCCTCCAATCCTAGCAGTTGCACAACAAAAAGGATGCAATGGAAAAGATTTGATTAAAGGAATACTTACGGGTTACGAGGTACAAGTTAATTTAGTAAAAGGTATTTGCTTACATGAACATAAAATTGATCATATAGCTCATTTAGGACCAAGTGTTGCTGCAGGTTTGGGGAGTTTATTAAATTTAAAAACAGATATAATTTATCAATCTGTTCAACAAGCATTACATATCACTGTTTCAACAAGACAATCTAGAAAAGGTGAAATTTCTAGCTGGAAAGCTTTTGCACCAGCTCATGCTGGTAAACTTGCAGTGGAGGCAGTAGACAGATGTATGAGAGGCGAGGGTGCGCCATCACCAATTTACGAGGGAGAAGATAGTGTAATTGCTTACGTTTTATCAGGACCTAACAAAGAATATACAGTGCCATTACCAAATATTAATGAGCCTAAAAGAGCAATTCTTGAAACTTATACAAAAGAGCACTCAGCAGAATATCAATCTCAAGCTTTAATTGATTTAGCGAGAAGCTTACATAAAAAGATTTCAAATATTAGTGATATCGATAGTATTGTAATTGAAACAAGTCATCATACTCATTACGTAATCGGTACTGGAGCAAACGATCCTCAAAAAATGGATCCAAAAGCGAGCAGAGAAACTTTAGATCATTCTATAATGTACATTTTCGCAGTGGCTCTTGAAGATGGAGCTTGGCATCATGTAAAATCCTACACACCTCAAAGGGCGCAAAGAAAAAGCACTGTTGAACTTTGGCAAAAAATTTCAACAAGAGAAGATGCAAGATGGACAGAAAAGTATCACGATCCAAATCCTGATAATAAATGTTTTGGTGGAAAAGTAATAATAACCATGAAAGATGGATCCACAATATCTGAAGAGATTAATGTTGCTGATGCTCATCCAGCAGGAAAAAGACCTTTTACACGAAAAGAATATATTAACAAATTCAAAACTTTAACTGATGGCATCATTTCTAAAAAAGAGTCAGATCGATTTTTGAAATGTGTGCAAAATCTTCCTAAATTAAAAGCTAAAGATTTAATGGGTTTAAATGTAGAAGTTAAAAGTTTAATTAAAGATAAATCTAAGAGCAGTAAAGGTATTTACTAACTATCTAATTTTTCTCGCAAGATCATTTGCGCTTATCCATGCATTTTCAACTTTCGGACCACTTAACCAATCTCCACAAACACCTAAATTAATTTTTTTGTTCCAAATACTTAAATAAGGAGTTTTCTCATAATTATATGAATACTTCCAACCATGAATTTTTTTAAAGATTATTTTATTTTTTTTAAAACCTGTTAATTTTATAAAACGTGTAATTAATTGACTCATAATTGATTTATCATTTTTATATTTGTTGATAGTCTTTTTTGACCATTTAAGCGTAGCTTGCAGCGTCCATAAATTTATATTGGATTTAAATCTTTTTTTACTATTTTCATTAGCAGCCCACGCTAAAATGTCATCATTAAATTTTATTGAACTAATAGGAAGAGTTTTTTGATTTTTTAAAGCTAGCATAACTGTTATATTAGGCTGCATTTGAACTTTCAGTTTTAAGATATTTTTATTCAAGTAATTCTTTGCTAACTTTTTTAGCTGAGGAAAAGGACAAGTTATTATTAATGATTTAAACTGATATTTTGATTTATTTTTTAAAGTAATTTCCCAAAAATATTTTTTAAAATCAATTTTTTCAATTGGTGATGCGAATGATTGTTTGATATTTTTTAAATTATATTTAACTAAATCATTGTTAGCTTTTCTACCTATGTATTTTGTTGAAACAGGTTTTTTTTCAAACGTAAAATCTAAATGATTATCATCCCAACTTTTTAATATTTTATTCTTATGAAGCTTATGAACATATTTAATAAATGGTTTTGATTTTGGAGATATATATTGAACTCCATGATCAAAGCTTAAATTATTTTTAAATCTTTTATTTGATGATCTTCCTCCAGGACCCCTTGCCTTATCGAAAACATGAACTGAATATTTTTTAGATAAAAGATTTGCAATTGTAGAGCCAGCAACGCCTGACCCTAAAACGCAAAAATCTATCATATTGCGAATAAGAATTTAAATTTCTCGTTAATTGAAAGGACTTCGTAGTTCACAAGACCACCAATTATTAATTGTAAAGCTATGATTAAAATTACAATTAAACCTAAATACCCCAGCCACTGATGTCTTTTAATAAAATCTGCAAAATAACTTGCGAGTGTTGCGATTAGAAATACAGATAATAAAAGTCCAATTACCATGATATGAAAGTTTCCTTTAGATGCAGCCACTACAGCTAATACGTTATCAAAACTTAAAGTTAAGTCAGCAATTAAAACCTGATATACACCTGAGGAAAAACTTTTTGGTTCTTTTGATTTTAATTGAGGAGATCTAATTTTATTTTGTCCAAAAAAGTCTTGCCTTAGATTGTTAATTACCCAAATTAAAAGTACACCCCCTAGTATTTTTACCCAAGCAAAGTCAAAAATATAATTAGCACCAGTAGCAAAAAATATTCTAAAAATAAAAGCTCCTGCTACACCTAACGCGATAATTTTTTTTCTATTGTCGGGTGCAAAATTTGCTGCAATAAGACCTATTATGATGGCATTGTCTGCAGCCATCACAACATCGATAATAATTATTTGAAAAGTAATTAAAAATTGCTCTAACATTGTCCTTAGAGGTGTATATAAGCTAAATTGTAAATTTTAAAGCAGAAAAATGAAATTAGCAAAATATTCAACAAAATTTTCAAAAAAACAAATCATCTTATTGTCCATTCCAGTGTTTTTTTCAAACTTGGCTATTCCTATGGTTGGAATAGTTGATACCGGCTTAATGGGAAATTTAGGAGAAACAAAATATCTTGCAGCAACGAGCATCGCTACATCAGTAATGACCATGGTGATTTGGAGTTTCGGCTTTTTAAGAATGGGTACAGTTGGAATTGTTTCTCAAGCTTATGGCAGAGGTGATTATAGAGAAATTGTTAGAACATTACTAAGAAATTTTGTGATTGCTATGGCAATATCTCTAGTTATTATAATTTTAAAACCTTTAATTAGTATTTCTATTCAACATTTTTTTAACACATCCGCAGAAACACAAAATTTAATAAATACTTATTTGAATGTTAGGGTTTTTTCTGTTCCAGCAGAGCTAGCAATTTATATTTTGGTTGGGTTTTATCTTGGAATACAAAAAACAAAGATATCTAGCTTAATAGTAGTTACTTTATCTATTTTGAACATAGTTTTAAGTTCTGTTTTAGTTTTATCATACAATTTAGATGTACTTGGTGTTGTACTTGGAACTTTATTTGCAAGTTTCACGACAATAATAATTTTTTCTTTATTTACTTACCGATTTATTATCAAAAAATTCAAGTTAATTCCCAGGTTTGAAAAACTGATTTTAAAATCAAAGTTGTTAAAATTATTTAATATTAATTTAGATATTTTTATCAGAACCTTATTTCTAACTTTCTCATTTTTATGGGTTACATACTTAGGTTCAAAACTCGGTGAAGATTATTTAGCTGTTAATACTATATTAATGCAGTTTATAATATTAGCTGCTTTCTTTTTAGATGCTTATGCTTTTTCTACTGAAGGGGTAGTAGGTTTTACTATTGGCAGAAAAGCTAAAAATTCTTTTTTATCTGTTGTTAAAAACTCTATTCAAATTAGTTTTATTACCGCACTAATAGTATCATTTGTTTATGTAATTTTTTTTAAACAAATAATTAATATCATTACAGATATAGAATTATTAAGATTTATTTCTTATAAACATTTTTTATGGGTAATTATAATTCCGCCAATAGCATCGTTCTGTTACCAACTTGATGGTATTTTTATTGGCGCTTCACAAACAAGAGAAATGAGAAACGCTATGATAATTTCTGTTGTGTGTTTTATTGTGATATCTATTTATTTGACTAAATATTTTGGCAATCATGGATTATGGTTCTCGCTTTTGTGTTTTATGATATTAAGATCATTAACATTAAAATTTTATTATAATAAAATTCTTAGAAAGTTTTAAATGCAATTTCTATATCAAATTCCAGGGTACATTCTTCTTTTGTTTGGAGGATTTTGTTTAAGTTGGGGCGGCTTTATAATTCGATCATTTGAGGAAGCTACTGTTTGGCAAATTTTATTATTGAGATCTGTTTTCTTTATGATTGCATTAATGTTTTTTTTAATTGCAACTTATAAAAAAAATACAATTAAGATTATAAAAGATGCTGGTTTTCCCGCAGTGCTTGGAGGATTAGTAATGTCTTTGAGCTTTATCGCATTCGTAGTTTCGATGAGCATCACTACAGTTGCTAATGTTGTATTCATTATAAGCACGCAAACAATGTTTTTAGCAATTTTTGGTTATTTTTATTTAAAAGAGAAAATTTCATTAATAAGCTTCTTCTCAATCTTATTAGCCATGGGAGGAATTACAATTATGGTTGGAGACTCCCTTTCAACTGGTTCCTTTTTAGGAAATATTGTTGCGTTAGCAATCCCAATAAACTTTTCAATATTAGTAATGATCATTAGAAAAAATAAAAATTTAGATATGGTACCTGCAATTTTTTACTCAGGAATATTTAGTATCATTTATGGATTAATTCTCTCAGAGAATTTTGTTTTTACTAGCCATGATATTTTAATGGGTTTTTTTCTTGGTGTTCCTCAACTAGCTTTTGGATTTATTTGCATCACTATCGGTTCAAGAACGACTCCTTCCACTACCATCGGTCTTTTAATGCTAACCGAGACTTTATTCGCTCCTATATGGGTATGGATTTTCTTAAATGAGATACCACCTTTAAGTGTGCTTATTGGAGGATGTGTAATAATCACCGCAATTATTCTTAAAAGCTTAGATAAAAATAAAGTCACATCATAATAATTATATTTGACATTTTGTGTCTTTTCGATGAAAGTCCACTTGTAACGGGAGAGACCAATTTTTGGCGCCGAAGGAGCAACCACCCCGGAAACTCTCAGGCAAAAGGACCGTTGCCGTAATAACTCTGGAAAGCAGGCTTTAGCCTCACCGAAGGATTAAATCTCTCAGGTACATAGACAGATGGGGTTAGAAAAGAGTTATTATGGAAGTACAAAAAACAGCTTTATATAATTACCATAAAGATCTTGGTGCTAAATTCGTTTCCTTTGCAGGTTACGAAATGCCAATTCAATATAAAGATGGAATTGTAAAAGAACATATTTCAACAAGATCATATGCAGGTTTTTTTGACGTTTCTCATATGGGGCAGTTTTTCTTAGAGGGAGACGAAACATTAGCTGGTGCTTTAGAAAAAATTATTCCAGCAGATCTTAAATCTCTAAAATTAAATCATTCTAAATATTCTTTCTTACTTAACAATGATGGAGGAATTATTGATGATTTAATTATTACAAAAACTTCTAAAGGTTTCTGTATTATTTTAAATGCAGCATGTAAAGAGAACGATGTAAAACAAATCGAGAAATTTTTAAACAAGGATCACAAATATTTTTTAAATAATGATTTATCTTTGATAGCATTACAAGGACCAAAAGCAGTTGAGATTTTAGAAAAACTTGTACCTGGTGTTTCAAATTTAAAGTTTATGACTGGTGATAATTTTAAGTTTGATAATGAAAACTTATATATAACTAGATCTGGATACACTGGTGAAGATGGTTTTGAAATATCTATTCCAAATAATAAAGTTGAAAAACTTATTTCATTTTTTAAAGAAAATAAAGTAAATGCCGTAGGATTAGGAGCCAGAGATACATTAAGACTTGAAGCTGGACTATGTTTATATGGTCACGATTTAAATGAAAAGATTAATCCTATTGAAGCTAATTTAAAATGGGCGATTGCTAAGAGAAGAAGAGAAGAAGGTGGCTTTAATGGTTGGGATGTAATTAAAAAATTAATTGAAAATGGTAGTGAAAAAAAAAGAGTAGGTATTTTGCCTGAAGGAAGAGTTATTGCTAGAGAAAATACTAAAATTTTTTCTGAAAGTGGAGAAGAGATTGGTTTAATAACCAGTGGAACGTTTGGTCCTAGCGTAAACGCACCAGTTGCAATGGGTTATATAAATACAAAATATGCAAATATTGGAACAAAAATTCATTTGGAAGTAAGAGGAAAGAAACATGGGGGTAAAGTTTCTGAACTTCCTTTTTTTAAGAAGAGTTATGTTAAATAACAAAGGAGTAAATAATGAGTGAAAAAAAATTTTCAAAAAAACATGAGTGGGTTTCACTTGATGGCGAAACTGCAACTGTTGGTATAACCAAACATGCTACTGAAATGTTAGGGGACATTGTTTTTGTTGAAGTTCCTGAACCAGGTAAATCAGTTGAGAAGGACGGCCAAGCCGCTGTTGTAGAGTCCACTAAAGCAGCTAGTGATGTTTATTCTCCAATTTCGGGAGAAATTTTAGAGGGAAATAAATCAATTGTTGATGACCCAGGAAATGTAAACTCTGACCCAGAAGGAGCAAGTTGGTTTTTTAAAATAAAAGTAAAAGATAAATCTGAATTTGACACCTTAATGAACAAAGCAGACTACGATAAATTTTGTGCGGAGAACCCAAGCTAATGATAGACAATAATTCTAAAGAATTCATTTATAGACACATTGGTCCATCTGAAGAAGAGCAATCTAAAATGTTGAAATACATCGGATTTAAGTCACTTCAAGATCTTATGGAAAATACTGTGCCGGAAAAGATCTTGTTAAAAGAAGATCTTAAAATCGATCAGCCAATGTCAGAAAATGATGCTTTGAAAAAACTAAAATCTATTTCTAAAAAAAATAAAATCTTTAGGAATTTTATTGGAATGGGATATTATAATTCTATTACACCCAATGTAATATTAAGAAATATTTTAGAAAATCCTGGATGGTATACTTCTTACACGCCTTACCAGCCCGAAGTAGCGCAAGGTCGACTTGAAATGCTTCTAAATTTCCAACAATCAATAATTGACTTAACAGGTATGGATATTGCTAATGCCTCTTTACTAGATGAAGCAACTGCAACAGCAGAAGCAGTAGGATTAAGCCAGAGACTAGATAAGACTGACTCAAAAAAAATATTTATTTCAAGTAATTGTAATCCTCAGACGATTGATCTTATTAAAACAAGAACAAATCCTTTTGGCTTGGAACTGATCATAGGTGATGAAAAAACAGAACTTACAAAAATTAATGAAGATATAATTTGTGGAGTTCTTTCATACCCGGGAACTTTAGGTGAGATAAATGATCCAAGTGAAAGTATTAGTCAAATACACAAAAAAAATGGAAAAGCAATTATGGTTTGTGATTTATTGGCACTAGCTAGATTAAAAACTCCTGCAGAACTTGGTGCTGACATCGCTGTTGGTAGCGCCCAAAGATTTGGTATCCCAATGGGATATGGCGGTCCGCACGCAGCATTTTTTGCAACTAAGGAAGAATTTAAACGATCAATGCCTGGAAGAATTATAGGTGTATCAAAAGATAGACACGGAAAAAAAGCTTACAGACTTTCTTTACAAACTAGAGAGCAACACATTAGAAGAGATAAAGCCACAAGTAACATATGCACCGCTCAAGCTTTATTAGCTATCATTTCTGCTGCTTTTGCAATTTATCATGGACCGGAAGGAATATTAAAAATAGCTAATAGAACTTCTAAATTAGCTAAAATTTTCGCCGATAATATTAAAGCTGGTGGTTACAATATTTTATCAGATCATTTTTTCGATACCGTTACGATTAAAACAAATAAAAAAACAAATTCTATTTATGAGGCTGCATTAAAAGAAAATATTAATTTAAGAAAAGTTGATGAGGAGCATTTATCCGTTGCTTTTGACGAAGCAAAAAAACTTGATGATGTTAATATATTATTAAAAATATTTGGAATTTCTAAAATAATAAAACAAGACGTGAAGGTAGAGCTAGATAATCTTCCAAAAAATCTTTTAAGAACTTCAAAATACTTGACTCATCCAGTTTTTAATAAATATCATTCTGAAACTGAAATGCTCAGATATTTAAAGAAACTCGAAGATTGTGATATTGCGCTTAATAGGTCAATGATTGCTTTAGGATCTTGTACGATGAAACTCAATGCAACAGCTGAGTTAATTCCTATTACCTGGAAAGAGTTTTCACTTCCACATCCTTTTGTTCCTACAAATCAAATGGATGGTTACAAGATTCTTTTTAATGATTTAATATATGATTTAAAAGAAATTACCGGATATGACGCAGTCTCTTTGCAGCCTAACTCTGGAGCCCAAGGAGAATATGCAGGTCTAATGACAATAAGAAAATTCCACAAGAATAATAAACAAGAAAATCGTAACGTTTGTCTTATCCCAGACTCAGCTCACGGAACTAATCCAGCCAGTGCTCAAATGTGTGGGATGAAAGTCGTTGTTATCAATTGTGACGATGATGGAAACGTTGACATAGACGATCTCAAAAATAAAGCTGAAAAATACTCAAAAGATTTAGCTGCTTTAATGGTTACATATCCTTCTACACACGGAGTATTTGAGGAAAAAATCATGGAAATTTGCGATGTTATTCATAAGCATGGCGGACAAGTTTATATGGATGGAGCTAATCTAAACGCACTCGTGGGTATTGCAAAACCAGGGAAATTTGGACCTGATGTTTGTCATATTAATTTACATAAAACATTCTGCATACCTCACGGTGGTGGCGGACCTGGAATGGGTCCGATTGCTTGCGCTAAGCATTTAGCTGATTTTTTACCAACACACGATATTATTAAAGAAGCTGGCCCTAAGAATGGAATGGGAGCTGTTTCAGCCGCTCCATGGGGTAGCTCAAGTATACTTCCGATATCTTGGATGTACATAAAGATGATGGGTGCAGAAGGTTTGAAAAAAGCTTCACAAGTTTCGATATTAAACGCAAATTACATTTCGAAAAAATTATCTAAAGATTATAAAGTTCTTTATACAGGCAAAAATGGCAATGTCGCGCACGAATGCATAATTGATATTCGACCAATTAAAGCAAGCTCAGGAATCTCTGAAGAGGATCTTGCAAAGAGATTAATTGATTTTGGTTACCACGCACCAACTATGTCATGGCCTGTTGCTGGTACAATCATGATTGAACCAACAGAAAGTGAAAATTTAGAGGAGATTGATAAATTTTGTAACGCATTTATAAAAATTAAAAAGGAAATCAATTTAGTAGAGTCTTCTAAATTTGATAAAATTGATAATCCACTTAAAAATGCACCACATACTTATGTTGAACTAGCATCAACTGAGTGGAAGCATGTTTACTCAAGGGAAGAAGCAGCTTTTCCAACTGAGTACGTAAAAAACAATAAATATTGGGCGCCAGTTTCAAGAGTAGATAACGTTTTTGGAGATAGAAATTTAGTATGTTCATGTCCTTCAATGGATGAATATAAAGATGAAGCTGCTTAATCTCTTCTAATGAAAGTTGCTGTTATCGGTTCAGGAATCTCTGGTTTATCCTCTGCGTATTTTCTTTCAAAAAAATATAAAGTTGATCTTTACGAAAAAGAAGATCATTTCGGGGGTCATTCTTTCACTTATGATATTAAAGAGGGTGATAAAATAGTTCCAGTAGATCTTGGTTTTATTGTTTTTAATAAAACTACTTATCCAAATTTAGTAAAATTTTTTAATGAATTAAATGTTCCTTATGAAAAAAGTGATATGTCTTTTTCTGTATCAATCAAAAATACTAATGTTGAATATAGTGGAAGTGGCTTAGGGGGTATTTTTGCTAATAAACTAAATTTATTTAATTTTAAGTTTTTGTACATGATAAGAGAAATAATTTCATTTTATAGATTAGCACCAAAATTACTTGAGGATGGAATTAAAGAAAAAACACTAGGGGATTTTTTAAAACAAAAAAAATTATCTAAATACTTTATTGAATATCACTTAATACCAATGGTTGCAGCTATCTGGTCTATGCCATTTAATAAAGCAAAAGAAATGCCATTAAAATTTTTTCTAAATTTTTTTACTAATCATGGATTGTTTAAATTTAAAAATAGACCTCAATGGTACACTGTTTCAAACAGAAGTAGAGCTTATGTAAAAAAGGTTACAGATAAAATAAGTGGAGAAATTTATAAAAATTATAAGGTAGAAAAGTTAATTCGAAGTGATGATAATATCAGAGTAATTTTTGGCAATGAGTATGTTGATTATGACCAAGTAGTTTTAGCATCTCATGCAGATCAAAGTCTAAGTATGTTAGAAAAACCAACTGAAGAAGAAAAGAACATATTGGAAAAATTTAATTATGTAAAAAATGAGGCTTATTTACATACTGATGAAAAATTAATGCCTCAAAAAAAAAGGGCTTGGGCTAGCTGGAATTCTGTTTCAGATGGAGATAAGACATGTATCACTTATTGGTTAAACAAACTGCAAAACCTAGAAACCACCAAAAACTATTTTTTAACTTTAAACCCTGTTTTTAAAATAGATGATAATAATGTCATTAAAAAAATTGATTTCACCCACCCCTATTTAAATTCAGAGAATACTGCACTTCAGAAGGATCTAAGATTAATTCAAGGTAAAAAAAGAACATGGTTCTGTGGAAGTTATTTTGGTTACGGTTTTCATGAAGATGGATTAAAATCATCTATTGATTTAATAAATTATTTTAAAATTTGATGAACTCTTGCATTTACAATGGTGAAGTAACTCATACAAGATTTAAACCAGTAAGACATTTTTTAAAATATAAAACTTTTTCATTACTAATTGATTTGGATGAGATAAATGAATTAGATACTAGAATTAGTATTTTTTCACACAATAAATTTAATGTTTTTAGTTTTTATGACAAGGACCACGGTGAACGAGATGGAAGTAACTTAAAAGAGTGGGTACTTACAAATATAAGAAAGTTTAATATAGAGGGAAAAATTAATAAGATCAAAATACTTTGTTATCCAAGAATATTTGGATATGTCTTTAATCCTTTAAGTATTTTTTATTGTTACGAGAGTGATAAATTGAAAGCAATTTTTTATGAAGTCAAAAATACATTTAACGAGCAACATACATATATTTTTAAGATTAAAAATAATGATGAAATAACTCAAAAATGTAAAAAAAGATTTTATGTATCACCTTTTATGGATATGGAAACTTACTATAATTTTAAATTAATTAATCCAAATAATAAACTTTCAGTTTTTATTAAACAAACAGACTCAACGGGAACAATTTTAACAGCCACCCAAACGGGAGACAAAAAAGAATTTAATTTTAAACAACTTATAAAAAATTTTTTTAAATATCCTTTAATGACAATTAAAATTATTAGTTCGATACATTATGAAGCATTACTTTTGTGGAAAAAAGGAGCAATATATAGAAAAAGAGATATTAAATTTAAAAATAATTTAAGTTACGAGGAATATTAATGAGTTTATTTAAAATTTCAGAAAAATTTGTCCTAAACAAATTAAAAAATATTACACAAGGTAATTTAAAACTAATTAATTATGATGGAAAAGTTTTTCATTTTGGTGATTTAGAAAGTAAATTATCCTCAGATATAAAAGTAAATAATCCTCACTTTTATTTTAATGTTGTGATGGGTGGAAGTTCAGCTTTAGGTGAGGCACATATGAAAAAAGATTTTTACTCTACTAATCTTACAAATCTGGTAGAATTAACGGCAAGAAATATAAAATTAGTACATTCATTTTCAGGTAGTTTGAGAATTCAAAAAATTAAAAACTTTTTCAAAAATATCTTTGCTTCTAATACTAAATCAAAAAGCTTAAAATATATTTCTAAACATTATGATTTAGGTAATAGTTTTTTTTCTCAATGGTTAGATAAATCTCTTACTTATTCTAGTGCAGTTTATCAAAATTCCAATGATAGTTTGGAACAAGCTCAAAAAAATAAATATCAAAAACTTATTGATTTATTAGAAGTAAAAGATGGAGACAAAGTTTTAGAAATAGGTTGCGGCTGGGGAGGTTTTTCTGAATACTTTGCTAAAAATTATAATGTTACTATCGACTGTATAACTATATCCAAAAAACAATTTGAGTTTACAAAAAATAGAATAAGCAATGCAGGCTTAAACAATAAAGTAAACGTAATGTTTTTAGATTATAGAGATTTAATAGAGAAATATGACAGAATAGCATCAATTGAGATGATCGAAGCTGTAGGTGAAAAATATTTAAATAAATATTTTGAGACAATAAAAAGATCTCTTAATGAAAATGGTTCAGCCGCAATACAAGGAATAACTATAAGAGATGACTTGTTCGAAAGATATAGAAGTAGCGAAGATTTTATTCAAAAGTATATTTTTCCAGGAGGATTTTTGCCTTCACTAGGTTTTATGAAATCATTAACTAAAAAAAATAATCTTGGTCTTTTAAAGGTTAACTCTTACTCAGATGACTATGCTAAAACTCTAGCAATATGGAGAGAAAATTTTCTTAAAGCGTGGACCAATATTGCTCCTTTAGGATTTGATGAAACTTTTAAGAGAATGTGGGAATTTTATCTCTCTTATTGTGAAGCGGGATTTAAGTCTAAAAACATCGACTTGATACAATTTTCGATGTCTAATAAGTAAGTAAAAGAAATGAAAAAAATATTTGGATTTTTTATATTATTAATATTAACTGGGTGTGCAAATACGATGAAACCAACAGATTTTAAAGATCAAAAACCAAGATTAATTATTGAAGACTATTTATCAGGAAATGTGAAAGCATGGGGCGTTCTTCAGAACAGATCAGGAAAAGTAACCAGACAGTTTAAGGCTGATCTAAATGGTAAGTGGGATGGTTCACAATTAATTTTAGATGAAGTTTTTAATTGGACAGATGGGGAAAAACAAACTCGACAATGGACAATTACTAAAATAGATGAAAATAACTATGAGGGCACTGCATCCGACGTAGTCGGTAAAGCTAAAGGATTTTCATATGGACCAGCTTTTAAATTTGAATATGTTTTATTAGTCCCAGTTAAAGGCAAAAATATAAAAATTACTTTTGATGATTGGATATTTATGCAAGACGAACGAGTTGCAATTAATAGAGCCACAATGACAAAATTTGGTATTAAGGTTGCTGAGTTGACTGTAATGTTTGTTAAAGATTAACGTTTAACTAATTTATCAACTAAAAATAAATAAATTTTATAAGGTAAAATTCTTAAGAACTTAAGAGTAAATGTTAATTGTTTTGGAAAGTCTATCTCAAAAGAATTAGTTTTAACTAACCCGTCATACACTTTGTCCGCAGCAAATTCAGGAGATCTTAAAAAGGGCATAGGAAATTCATTCTTGTCTGTTAAAGGAGTTTTTATGAAACCCGGTGATACTACTGAAACTTTTACATTGTGTTTTTTAAAGTCAAAGTAGATGCTTTCAGCAAAATTAGTTAAAGCAGCCTTTGATGGCCCATAACCACTCGAATTAGGCAATCCTCTATACCCTGCAATTGAAGATACAATTGAGATATGTCCTTTTTTTTCTTTTTTAAAATATTCTTCAACGGACTTAACGCAATTAAGAGTTCCAAAATAATTTACATTCATCACAAATTTATTTTGTTCAATATTAATTTCCTGTTCTTTTTTAGGATCATAAGTTCCACTACACAAAAAACAAATATCTATATTTCCAAATTGATTCAATATTTTATCGAATGTGCTTTTACAATTATCAAAGTTAGTTACATCTAAAGGAAATGAAAAAATATTTTCATTTTTTGACATTTCATTGAGTATTTCCTCTCTTCTTGCAGACACTGCTACTTTCCAACCTTCTTTTGCAAATTTTTCAGCAACTGCTCTGCCAATACCACTACTTGCTCCAGTAACCCAAATTTTTTTCTGATTTTCAGACATAAATTAGTTATATCTTATAAAGTTATGAAAAATAAATACTTATCTTTACTTATTATACTTTTAATAACGTTTATAGCACCGATGATTGGCAGTTATGCGACAACAACTTTTAAAGAACCTTGGTACTCACAAATCATTTTACCAAGTTTTAATCCTCCAAGCTGGGTTTTTGCTCCTGTATGGTCCACATTATATTTTTTAATGTCATTAGCAATTTGGAAAGTTTGGATTAAATCTTTTGAAACGAAATTATTAAAAATTTACCTAATTCATTTATTTTTTAATAGTACATGGAGCGTAGTATTTTTTGGTTTTCACTTAATTGGTATAGCTCTAGTAAATTTAGTAATTATATTAATATTTATTATAATTTTAATGAAAGAGTATTTTTCTATTGATAAAATGAGTTTTTATTTAATGATTCCTTATTTAGCTTGGTCAAGCTATGCATTAATTCTTAATAGTTCAATTTTTCTTTTAAATTAAAACCATCTCACCGGGTAATTTCTTTTTAGGAGATACCGATTTATTATTACGGATAAAACAACGATGACTATTGAACCAACTATTACAGGAAAAACAATATAACTCAACGAAACGTCAGCAAACAACGCTATTAAAGGGTTTGCGGCTGCAGGAGGATGTATAATTTTAAAATACATCATTAGTGTTACAGTAGTCCCTACAGATAATCCAAGCGTTAGGTAAGACATCCCTAAAAATTCATTAAAAAGTATTCCTATAACGATTGCTAATAAGTGACCAAAAAAAACATTTGCGGGTTGAGCAAATTCACTATTATGAAATACTAATACAATTAAAGTAGATGATCCAAAAGAAAACATTAACCAAAAACCTGTGGATGTTTCGAAGCTAAGGAAAGAAAGGATTCCAATGATAATCGAAGCAAATAGTCCTGCCAGCAAAGGTTCAAATTTTTTTGGTATTTTCATATATATTTTTTTTTAAATTAAGCTATATACACATAATGGATTATAACAAACCATTCAACTTTCTTAAAAAATTACCACCTAAGTTGAACTCATTTTATAAAAAAAAATCTAAGTCTGGTTTAGTAGTAAGCAATAAATCAAAGTCAAAAAGAGATTTTGATCCTGTAACTAATTTTGATAGAGCATTTGAAAAATATATACGCTCACTAATAAATAAAAAATTTCCAAAAGACTCTATTATTGGAGAAGAATTTGAAGATAAATTTTCATCAAATAATTATAAATGGTCTATTGACCCAATAGATGGCACAAGAGCATTTGTTATTGGAGCACCAACTTGGTCAAATTTAATAAGTTTATCGTTCGAGGAAAGATCTTTGATAGGTCTGGCTAATTTTCCAGAGCTAGATAAATATTATATTAATGATAAAAAAAAATCTTATTGTTATAAAAACAAAAAAAAATTTATTTTAAAATCATCAAATAATAATAATTTAAAAACAATTAAAATAATTGGAAATTTTCATGGAACATTAAGCTATGAAAAACAACGTAAAGTGATTAAAAAATTTGGTTGGTCTTTTAGATTAGCTGGTTTTGATGCTCTGAATTATTGTTTGTTAGCTGAGGGAAAAGTTGATGCTGTAATTGAAGCCAATTTAAAACCTTATGATATACTCCCTTTGATACCAATTATAAAAAATTCTGGGGCAATAGTCACAAATTGGAAGAATGAACCTGCAGAGAATGGTGGAAATATTCTAGCAACATCTAATAAAATTTTGCATAATAAGATTTTAAATTTATTAAAGCCGTTTACCAAAAAGTAGAATGATAAATATATTTTTAAATAGAATATTTAGAGCAATTAAAATTGATATTGAATTGTTTGAAGAAGTTGAAAAAGATAAAAATGCAACTTTTCAAGCAGGCGCTGTAGTAGTCTTATCTAGTTTGGCAGCAGGTGTTGGTTCAATTCATTTAGGAGCTTCTAATTTTCTAATAGCACCAGCTCTTTCATTATTAAGCTGGTATGTGTGGGCGTATGTAATTTATTTTGTTGGGGTAAAACTATTTGGGGGAATTAAAACTAAAAGCAATCACGGAGAACTTTTAAGAACGATAGGCTTTTCAAGTGCGCCAGGATTAATAAGAGTGTTTGGGATTACACCAGAATTAATGACAGTTACATTTATTGGTTCTGCTTTTTGGATGCTTGCTTGCATGGTTGTAGCAGTAAAAGCAGCTTTAGATTACGACAGTCTTTGGAAAGCTTTTGGAGTTGTTGTAGTTTCTTGGTTGTTTCAAGCCTTCTTCTTATTCTTAGTGATAGTTCTATTCAAAGGTATTTAAATTGGAAATATTGTTTTTGCTAAATTACAACTTTTACAAATCTTGTAGCCATGCATAATTAAATTTTGTTTAACGCTTTCTTCCTCTTTTTTACATTCTTCACATACATCATTGATTTCTTGTCCTTCCTTAATAACCCAAGCTCTATGGTAAAAATTATCTACGTTTTTTTGTATTAAAGATTTTGCAAAAATTTCAGCCTGCTTTTTTTTAAATGGGCCATGAATTTTTTTAGTTTTTTCATCAATAGTATCAATATTGTTAGGGTTTTTATGAATTCCCTCTATGACAATAAATCCATCGTTTTCCATATTCATTAATATAACATATTTCAAATGAGAATTTTTTTACTATTCGTCACATTAATAATCATAAATCCAGCTTTACATGCTGAGGAAAAAAAAGTTTATTTTGCAGGGGGTTGCTTTTGGTGTATGGAGGAGTCATTCGATCAAGTGGAGGGTGTAATTTCAACAATCTCTGGTTATTCTGGTGGACACTTAAAAAATCCAAAATATGCCGATGTTATTTATACAGACTCTGGACATGTAGAGGCTATTGAAGTTACTTATGACTCAGCTAAGATTAACTACAAAAAACTTTTAGATACATATTGGAAAAATATAGACCCATTCGATGCTAATGGCCAGTTTTGTGACAAGGGAAAAAGTTATAGATCTGTAATTTTTTTTGAGAATGAGAAACAAAAAGAACTTATTGATAATTCATTTAGGAAATTAGAAAATATATTTAATAAAAAAATTGTCACATTAGTTTGGAAATTTGAAAAATTTTACAAAGCTGAAACTTATCATCAAGATTATTATGAAAAAAATTTTATACGATATTTAATGTATAAAAAAGGATGTCAAAGAGAGGAAACTTTAAAAAAAATATGGAATTAAAAAAAATATATTTATTTATAATTGTAATTTTATTTAGCAATAAGCTTAATAGTGAAATTATAAATCCTAATGAAAAATTGTTACCTTATGATGTCGTTAAAATACAATTAGAGGCACTTAAAAATAATAATAAGAATGACGAAGGCATAAAACAAACTTGGTTGTTTGCGCATCCCGATAATAAAAAAATTACAGGACCGTATGAGCGATTTAGAATTATGATTTATGGAGCTCAGTATAGATCATTGCTAAATCATTCTTCACATAAAATTAATCTAATAATGAATACTCCCAATAAACATATTTTTAAAATTGAAATATTAGCAAAAGATAAACAATTATTATTCTATGAATGGCATGTTCAAAAAGCTTCTGAAAAAAATTGTAAAGATTGTTGGTTTACTTCTGGGGTTTCAATGCCGATGGATCAAGGAAATACTATTTAATGAAAAAACCACCTTTTGTAGTTAGATATTTTATAATAGGAGCTATATTAGTTTTGCCACCAATACTCAGCACGCACTATGGAACAATTTTTTTAGGAAAAGATAATGGGGTTCTTTTAGGGTTTAGCGTCGGTATCATATGTGTTTCATTCGCTTGTTGGAAGTTATTTATTGATGGTTGGAGGGATGACGAAGATTAATGAAATTCGAAATTTCGAGAGACGGAGCTTTAAAACAGCTCGATGCTTTTATAAACAGTGAATTAGCAAATTATAGTTTCAAAAGAAATTTTGACTTAGGGTCAAAAGATAAATCAAATGTATCTTGCTTATCACCTTACATATCTCATAGATTGATTACTGAATATGAAGTCGCAAAGACAGTTTTAGCAAAGTTTCCATTTCAAAAAGTTGAAAAATATATTCAAGAAATATTTTGGAGAGTTTATTGGAAAGGTTGGTTAGAACTTAGACCTCAAGTTTGGACTGACTTTTTAGAAGATTTAAAAGGATTAAAGGAAGATGACAATTATAAAAAGGCAATTAATGGCGAAACTCAAATTGAATGTTTTAATGATTGGGTAAAAGAGCTTAAAGAAAATAATTATTTACACAATCATACAAGAATGTGGTTTGCTAGCATTTGGATATTTACTTTAAATTTACCTTGGCAGAAAGGTGCAGAGTTTTTTATGA
>CACIXL010000012.1 GCA_902590625.1 uncultured Pelagibacteraceae bacterium
AGCTTTTTTGATTAAAGACTTTTTAACAACTTCAACTTCTGGTAATTCTGGCATATAATTAACCTATGAAAAGCACTATTCAAGATAAAGCAAAATTAGTCAATTCTGTATTTTCGAAAGTATATAATAAATACGATTTAATGAATGATGTTATGTCTTTGGGAGTACATCGTGTTTGGAAGAATAAATTTGTTGATTGGATGAGTCCTTCTCGTGAATCTTCTTTAATTGACGTTGCATCTGGCACTGGAGATATAGCAAAAATATTTTCTTTACGAAATAAAAATTTATCAATGATTACTTGTGCAGAACCAAACGAAGATATGTTTAAAAAAGGAAAGAACAATCTAGCAAATTTTAAGAACATCAAATGGATTAAATCTAGAGCTGAGAGTTTGCCTGTGGAAGATAATATATATGACTTTTATTCAATTAGCTATGGCATAAGAAATGTTTCTGATATTAACAAAACACTTAAGGAAGCTTATAGAGTTTTAAAACCAGGCGGTCGTTTTATGTGTTTAGAATTTTCAAAAATAGATAACGAATTATTAAATTTTTTATATAAAAATTATTCTAAATTTATACCAACTTTAGGAAAATTTATTGCAGGATCATCGAAACCTTACGAATACTTAGTTAAAAGCATAGATGCTTTTTATAATCAAGATCAACTTTTAGAACTAATAACTAATAATGGGTTTACTAATGTAGAATACAGGAATCTTTCTAATGGTATTTCAGCTATACATTCTGGGTGGAAAATTTAAATGTTAAAAAGAATTTTTAAGTTATTTCAAATCGCTAGGAAACTGTCTACCTCAGGTACAATTGACACAATTAATCAAGTGCATCAAATACCAGTATCTATAAATTTATTTTTTAGTTTGATTTCTATTGGCTCAAAAAATACACACCTTCAAAATAAAAACCCAGGTCAAAATCTTTGTGATGCACTTCAAGGAATGGGTACTACATTTATAAAACTTGGACAATTTTTAGCTACAAGGCCAGATATTATTGGAGAAGAAATGGCAAAAGATTTAGAAAAACTTCAGGATAAAGTGCCAGCATTTGAACTTTATGAAGCAAAAAAAGTAATAAAAAAAGAAATAGGTGAAAAACAGTTTCAAAATATTATTGAGATAGGTGAACCGATTGCTGCCGCCTCTATTGCTCAAGTTCATTTTGCAAAAATAAAAAATGAGAATCAGGAAAAACAGGTAGCAATTAAAATTTTACGACCTGATATAGAAAAACTATTTAATGAGGAATTGGATGCGCTGATGCTATTTGCTTACATCGTTGAGAATACAATTTCAAAAGCGAAAAGATTAAAATTAGTAGAAGTTGTACATCTCTTAAGGGAGATAACTAATATTGAGATGGATTTAAGATTTGAAGCCGCTGCTGCTAATGAATTGTACGAAAATACAGAACAAGATATCGGGTTTAATGTTCCTAAAATTTACTGGAATTATACTACAAAAAAGATACTTACTTTGGATAAAGTAAATGGTGTTTCAATTAGAGAACAAGGAAAATTAGAAGAGCAAGGTGTAAATTTAAAACGTTTAGCAGAAAATTTAATCCAGCATTTTTTAAAACAAGCTGTAAGAGATGGTTTTTTCCACGGGGATATGCACCAAGGTAATCTATTTGTTGATCCAAAAGGTAATATTGTTCCTGTTGATTTTGGAATTATGGGTAGGCTAGATAAAAATAATAGAAAATTTTTAGCTGAAATTTTGTATGGGTTCATTCAACGAGATTATGTTAAAGTTGCGGATGTTCATTTCCAAGCTGGATTAGTTCCTCAAAACGCTTCGAAGGATGAATTTGCTCAAGCATTACGCTCTGTGGGTGAACCGATTTTTGGCCAATCTATTAAAGATATTTCTGGTGGAAACTTACTTGCTCAATTGTTTGAGATAACAGAAAAATTCAATATGCCTACGCAACCTCCTTTATTATTACTTCAAAAAACAATGGTTGTCGTGGAAGGTGTCGCAAGAAAGTTATACCCGGAGACTAATATATGGAATGTATCTAAACCAGTTTTGGAAGACTGGCTAAAAAACCTAAAAAGTCCTAAATCAACATTCGATACAGCTTTAAATACATCTGCCGAAATAATAAAACGAATACCTGATTTTCCTGGTTTAATGGATAAGGCAGAATACGCATTAAAACTAGTGGCCGAAGGGAAATTAAATTTAGGCATAAACAATAAAAGCTTAGAAATAGAACAAATGAAGTTAAAAAATTTTAGAAATAATGTCGTAATAAGTTTTTTTGGTATTGTAATTGTTCTATTGTTAGTATTTTAATCTAAATTCATGACGTTAAAAAATAAAAAAATCTTAATAGTTATAGGTGGTGGTATAGCTGCTTACAAATCGCTTGATTTAATAAGGCTATTAAAAAAAAATGATATGGAGGTAAAAACTATCCTTACGAAAAGCGGGAGGGAATTTGTTACACCTTTATCTTTATCAACATTAACAAATTCAAAAACATTTGAGAGTATGTTTGATATTGAGTCAGAGTCAGAAATAGATCACATTATGCTTTCTAGATGGGCAGATATTATTTTGGTAATGCCAACCACTGCAAATTTTATGAGTAAATTATCTTTAGGAAAAGCAGAAGACCTGGCTACGACTGTTCTGTTAGCGGCAAACAAAGATATTATATTAGTGCCAGCTATGAATGTCAGAATGTGGTTGCATAAAGCCACTCAGTCAAATCTAAAGACTCTACAAGACTATGGCTATTTATTCATAGGCCCTGAAAAAGGTGAAATGGCATGCGGTGAGTTTGGTGAAGGGAAGATGTCAAGTCCGAGACAAATCTTTTCATATTTAAAAAACTACTTTGATAAAAGGAATATTGTTAAAGAAAGAAAACTTAGAGCATTGGTAACTGCAGGACCTACGCGAGAATACATCGATCCGGTACGATATATTTCTAATGAGTCTAGCGGGAAACAGGGTTATGAAATAGCTATAGCTCTAAATAAACTTGGGGTAAAAACAACACTAATCTCTGGACCTTCTAAGCTAGCTTATCCAAAGGGAATTAAAGTAAAAAAAGTAATATCAGCCGATGAAATGCTAAATGAGGTAAAAAAAACTTTACCTGTAGATTTAGCTGTATGCACAGCGGCAGTAACTGACATTAAACCATCTCAAAAGAATAAAAATAAAATTAAAAAAAGTAAATTAAATCTCAAATCAATAAGTTTTATTAAAAATAATGATATTTTAGAATTTTTATCAAAAAATAATAGAAATAGACCTCAAGTAGTTGCCGGTTTTTCTGCAGAAACTAGAGATGTCATTAAGAACTCTTCACTAAAAATGAGAAATAAAAATTGTGATTTTATCTTTGCTAATGATGTTTCTAGAAAAGAAATTGGTTTTAATTCAGACTTCAATAAAGTTTCAATGATAGATCAAAAAGGAAATATAAAAATATTACCAAAAAATAAAAAAAGCTTTATTGCCAATAAAATTGCTCAAATTTTGTTAGACAAATTAATTGATGACAGAAATATTAATTAAAAGGTTATCAAAAAACGTATCTTTACCTAAATACGAGACAGAAGGTTCTTCTGGTCTAGACTTGGCAGCTAACATAGATAAACCGATTAAGATTTTTCCAGGGAAATCTCAAATTATTCCGACAGGATTAGTTGTAGCAATACCAAAAAATTTTGAAATTCAAATTAGACCTAGATCAGGATTAGCAGCAAAAAGCCAAATAAGTGTTCTAAATACCCCAGGAACAATTGATGCCGATTATAGAGGTGAGCTTAAAGTAATATTAATCAATCTTGGTGATAAAGTTTTTGTTGTTGAGAAAGGATTACGCATAGCACAAATGGTATTAAGTCCTGTTATAAAAGCAAAATTAAAAGAGGTTGCAGAGTTAGAAAACACAGAACGTGGTACTGGTGGATTCGGGTCTACAGGAATTAAATAATTAATGGCATTTAATCTAAAAGAATTTAAAAGATTTGAAAAACAAATCATTTTAAAAAAAATTGGGATATCAGGACAAAAAAAAATAAAAAAGGCAAAAGTATTAATTATAGGAATGGGGGGATTAGGTTGTCCATTGCTCACATACTTGGCTTCTTCTGGTATTAATAATATCGGAATAGTTGATCATGATAAAATAGAATTGGGAAATTTAAACAGGCAAATTTTATTTGATACATTTGATCTCGGTAAATATAAAGTTTGTCAGGCAAAAGAGAAAATTAAAAAAATTTATAAACAAATAAAATTAAAAATATTTAAAATTAAAATTACAAAAAAAAATATTAAATCGATTATAAAAGGATATGAAATCATATGCGATGGAACTGATAATTTTAAAACAAGGTTATTAATCAATGATTATTGTAAAAAAAATAAAAAAATCTTAATCTCAGCTGCGATAAGCAAGTTTGATGGACATTTATTTAAATTTAACTTTAAAAAGAAAGTACCTTGTTTTAGATGTTTTATGCCACAACTTCCTTTTCAAGAGATGAATTGTGATGTGGAAGGAATTTTTCCACCAGTTGCTGGTATATTGGGTTCTCTACAAGCAAATGAAGTGTTAAAAACCATTTTAGACCTGAAAGATGATCTTGATGGTAATATGTTAATTTTTGACTCACTTAAAATGAATATAAGAAAATCTAAAATACAAATTAATCCAAATTGCTCAAATACATGCAAAAATTAATTATTTTTTTAATAATTTTTTTTTACTTTGGAAACTTATTCTCAAATGAAGAATATTTTTTAACTTTGAGAAACGAAAAAGCTAATTTACGTCAAGGTCCTTCATTCGATTATCCAGTCAAAATTTTGTATAAAAAAAAATATCTTCCAGTTCTAATCCAAGACAGTTCAGATAATTTTAGAAAAGTTAGGGATCACGAAAATAATTCTGGTTGGATACATATTTCCCAATTATCAAAAAAAAAAGCAGCAATTGTTATTGAGGACGAGTTAATTATGTTTAGTAATTCAACAGTTTATTCAAATCCAATCGCTCTTCTCAAAAAAGGTAGACTCGTCAAGATAAAAAAATGTAATGATAATTGGTGTAAAGCTATTTCCGGAGATTTTAAAGGGTGGCTAAAAAAAGAGAGTTTGTGGGGACTGTTATAATAAATTTTATTTTATATATTTAGACCAGATCTTATCTAACAAATAATACCAAAATCCATTAATAGTTGGTTCCACAAGTGCTACTAGACCGGCTTCCCATAAACTAGCGCCTGTTAAAACTGATACAACTGTCATTGCTATACAAACATGCCCAATAGTATAAACTAAAGCTCTTCCAGCGCTCGTACTTGCAATTACTTTAAATATTCCTCTACTAAATTCAGTCATTTTTCGAATTAATTAATTGTTTTTTCAAAAGGATTTTCTAATACGCAAGCAACTAGGTGAATTCTATCTTGTTCACCTCCATTAAAAAAATTGTGGTATTTAGTGTTGTTAGTGATAGTCACAGATCCGTCTGCTGGCATATGTTTTGCAACATCCTCTATAACCATTTTGCATCCAGGATTTGTAACAATGGGAATATGTAGTCTTGGTTCTGGATCTCTATGCCAGCTCAATGTAGACCTAGGCTCTTTTAATAAAATTCTTACTCGCCCGAGTTTAAATTTTTTACTTAATAAGTTGTAGACTTCTTCAAAATATGTATTTTTGAATTCAGGTACAATTTCTGTATATTTTGACTCATCTATTGACTTGTCTCTTTTGACCTCTTTCCCAGACTCATCAGGAAATGTCCAGTACTCACCCCTTACATTGTGTCCTTTTATGGAGTCTGCGTCCCCTGGAATTCTATTGATTGGAATAGCAGCAAAATTTGTAATTCCTAATGTATTAAATTTTTTTTGCTTAAGAACTCTATCAAGCTCTGCTCTTAATTTTTTGATGTCAAATGTAATGTCTGGGACTTTATAAAAGTCTGAAGCGTGTTGCTCATTCATTAGTTTAATTTTTTTAAATTCGGTCTATCTGCATCCATTATTTTTGTCCAAACTGCTACGAAATCCCTAACAAATTTTTCCTTATTATCGTCTTGAGCATATACTTCAGCATATGATCTTAATATTGAGTTAGAACCAAAAACTAAATCTGCTCTGGATGCCGTATACTTTACTTTATTAGTTTTTCTATCAATAACATCGTAAGAATTCTTACCTGTAGGTTTCCATATGTATTTCATATCAACTAAATTTAAAAAGAAATCATTTGTTAAAGCACCTACTTTTTCTGTAAACACGCCTTTATTTTTTGCTGACTCATGGTTGGTCCCTAAAACTCTCATGCCTCCAACTAAGCACGTCATTTCCTGAGCGGTTAAACCCATAAGAGAAGCTCGCTCTAGTATAAGTTCCTCAGGCATTACAGAGTAATCTGATTTTACAAAATTTCTAAATCCATCGTGTAAAGGCTCTAACCATTTAAAATTTCTATTTTCAGTTTGTTCTTGAGTTGAGTCACCTCTGCCTGGATTAAATGGAACCTTGACTTTGGAGCCACCTTTTTTTATTGCTTTTTCTAAACCAACATTTCCTGCAAGAATGATTGTATCTGCAATAGATGCACCTGTTTTTTTTGCAATATTTTCTAAAACTTTTAGTACTTTTGAAAGTCTTTTAGGTTCGTTTGCTTCCCAATTTCTCATTGGCTCTAATCTAATTCTTGCTCCGTTTGCGCCACCTCTTTTATCTGTTCTTCTGTATGTTCTAGCGCTATCCCATGCAGTCATTATTAAATCGTTATTACTTACCTTACATGCTGCAATCATTTTTTTAACTTTTTCTACGCTATATTTCTTTTTAGAAGGCTGAACATTACCCTGCCAAAGAAGATCTTCTTTAGGTGCCCAAGGACCAATGTAGTTATCTTTGTTCCCCATCGTCCTGTGCGTTAACTTAAACCAAGCCCTCGCAAATGAGTCCTCAAAGAATTTTGGTTCTTTATAAAATTTTTCTGAAATTTTTCTATATTCTGGATCCATCGCCATGGCCATATCAGCATCAGTAAACATTAGTCTGGCTTTCTTTGTAGGATCGCCTAAATCTACAGGTTTCTTTTCTTCCTCAAGATTAATTGGTTCCCATTGCCAAGCTCCTGCTGGGCTTTTTTTGCTTTCCCACTCATAGTTAAGCAAAAGATCTAAATATTGATGATCCCATTTATCCGGATTAGTTGTCCATGCACCCTCAAGGCCTGATGTAATTTGATTTACACCCGTCCCGCCATTTTTTTGAACCCATCCAAAACCTTGTTCATGAATATCTGCTCCAGCTGGCTCTGGTCCTAAATTTGCAGGATCACCGTTACCATGTGCTCTTCCAATTGAGTGACCACCTACTGTTAGCGCGGCTGTTTCAACGTCGTTCATTCCCATTCGACCAAATGTTTCTCGAACATCCATAGCAGTTCTTACTGGATCTGGTTTTCCTTCTACACCTTCTGGATTAACGTATACCAATTGAAAATGAGAAGCAGCTAGCGGGGCTTCTAAAGAAGAACGATCTTGTGGATCTCCATATCTATTTACAGCTAGTGGAACTGTTTCCTTCCCCCAGTAAACATCTTTTTCTGGCCCCCATATATCTTCTCTTCCGAATGAAAAGCCAAATGTTTTAAAACCAGCTTTCTCATAAGCCATAGTGCCAGCTAAAACCATTAAGTCTGACCAGCTTAATTTATTTCCATATTTTTTTTTAATCGGCCAAAGTAGTCGTCTTGCTTTATCTAAATTTGTATTATCTGGCCATGAATCTTGTGGGGAAAACCTATGTGATCCAACGTTTGGTCTGCCATCAAATTCTCTATAAGTTCCAACTTGATGCCAAGTCAATCTAACCATCAGTCCGGTGTAACTTCCTAAATCTGCAGGCCACCACTCTTGGCTATCTGTCATTAACTTTAATAAATCTTTTTTTAAAGCCTTGAAATTTAATTTTTTAACTTCTTTTTTATAATTAAATCCTGGTAGCGGATTAGTTTTAGTGTCATGTTGATGTAAAATATCTAAATTAATACTATTAGGCCAAAGTCGTGAAGTATTTGACTCACCGGCTTTAGTAACACCGCCATGCATTACTGGGCATTTTCCGTTGCTTTCTTTTTTATATTCTACACTCATTTAATTTCTAGTTTATAATAATTCTAAAGTAAAAAGCAAGAGACAAACTGTCAATTTTTTAAATTAATAAATACCTCTATATTTTTAATTTTCTTACCGTTTGGTGCTCTTGGAATTTTTTGAATAACTACCTCACTAGCATCAATATCAATTAGTTCGGATGTTTCATCGTCATAAAAATGATGATGGTTAGTAATATTCGTGTCAAAATAAGTTTTCTTACCTCTGACATCTACTGCGTTTAAGTGCCCTGCTTTCTTGAAAGCGTGCACTGTGTTGTAAATTGTTGCTAACGCAAACTTAAAATTTGTTTTTTTTGTTAAATGCTTTTCTAAACTTTCAACCGTGAAATGAAATGTTTTTTCTCTATCAAACAAAAATTTAGCAATTTCTACTCTCTGTTTAGTCGGTCTTAAACCAGATGTTCTTAATTTCTTGAAAATGTCTAATTTTTTCATGTTTTTTTTAATATTTTATCTAGTTTATAATGATTCTAAACACAAATATATATGAAACTTTTGCTAAATCAAGTAAAACAGTTTCTAAATCATGCAAAAAAATAGCTACAGCTATGATGAATTAATTTCGTGTGGGGAGGGAAAATTATTCGGTGAAGGAAACGCTAAACTTCCATTACCTCCAATGTTAATGTTTGACAGAATAACAGAAATTAAAAAGGACGCTGGTGAGTTTAAAAAAGGATTTATACAGGCTGAACTCGACATAAAAGATAACTTATGGTTTTTTGATTGTCACTTTCAAAAAGACCCGGTAATGCCTGGATGTTTAGGATTAGATGCAATGTGGCAATTAGTTGGATTTTACTTAGGATGGATCGGAGAACCAGGAAAGGGTAGAGCTTTAGGAGTAAATTCTGTAAAATTCACTGGTGAAGTTTTGAAAAATATTAAAATAGCTACATATGAAATAAATATGAAAAGAATTTTAAAAAAAGAGGGTACAGCTGTTGGGTTAGCTAACGGCCTTTTAAGCGCTGACGGTAAAGTTATTTATCGTGCGGAAAATTTGAAAGTAGGATTGTTTAAGTCATGAAAAGAGTGGTAATTACAGGTTTAGGTATAGTATCTTGCCTTGGAAATAATCAAGAAGAAGTTCATCAATCTTTATTGAATTCAAAATCAGGTATCTCATTTGCTGAAGAGTATAAAGAGCATAACCTTAAAAGTCATGTACATGGTAAGCCTAATATAAAACTTTCAGATTTTGTTGATAGAAAAACAATTAGATTTATGGGATCTGGATCGGCTTATAATTTTATCGCTATGAAAGAAGCTATAAAAGACTCAGGACTAGAGGAAAAGGAAGTAAGTAATATTAAAACTGGAATTATAATGGGATCTGGTGGGCCTTCTATAGAAAATGTTATTCTTGCAGCTGATAAAACAAGAGCGAAGACTCCAAAATTAATGGGGCCTTTTATTGTTCCAAGGACAATGGGGAGCACAGCTTCTGCAACACTTGCGGTACCGTTTAAGATTAAAGGTACTAATTACACAATGAGTTCAGCTTGTGCAACAAGTGGCCACTGCATCGGAAATGCAATGGAATTAATTCAGATGGGAAAACAAAATATTATTTTTGCAGGAGGCAGTGAAGAAGTTCATTGGGCTATGACGGCGATGTTTGATGCAATGACAGCTTTATCTTCAAAATACAATGATAAGCCTGAAACTGCTTCGAGAGCTTATGATAAAACTAGAGATGGTTTTGTTATAGCAGGTGGAGCTGGAGTTTTAGTTCTTGAGGAATACGAGCATGCAAAAGCAAGAGGAGCAAATATTTATGCAGAAATTACAGGTTATGGAGCTACCTCTGATGGTTATGATATGGTTGCACCATCTGGTGAAGGGGCTGTTAGATGTATGCAAATGGCCATGGCAACTTCAAAAAATAAAATAGATTACATAAATACACATGGAACATCTACGCCAGTTGGAGATATTACGGAATTAAAAGCAGTTAAAGATACTTTTGGTGAAAATATTCCTAAAATCAGTTCAACTAAATCTTTGTCTGGTCATCCATTAGGAGCTGCTTCGGTTCATGAAGCAATATATTGCTTAATAATGATGAAAAATAATTTTATAGCTGGTTCGGCTAATATAAGTGAAATTGACGATGAAGCAAAAAAGTTTCCTATAATAACAAAAACAGAAAAAGAGGCAAAACTTAATACTGTCATGTCTAATAGTTTTGGTTTTGGTGGAACTAATGCTGCCTTAATTTTCGAGAAAGTTTAATTATGAGTTTAATGAAAGGAAAAAAAGGCTTAATCATGGGTGTTGCGAATGAGAGATCAATTGCATGGGGTATTTCCCAAAAACTTGCTGATGCTGGAGCTGAGTTAGCCTTTACATACCCTGGCGATGCGCTAAAAAAAAGGGTTATACCTTTAGCAGAAAAACTTAATTCAAAAGTTACTTTTAGTTGTGATGTAGAAAAAAAAGCTGAAGTTATTAAACTTTTTGAAGATATTAAATCAAAATGGGGTAAAATAGATTTTGTTGTACACGCAGTTGCTTTCTCGGACAAATCTGAACTATCAGGTGAATATTTAAATACAACAAGAGAAAATTTTCTAAAAAGCATGCTAATTTCCTGCTTTTCATTTACTGAAGTTTCTAAAGAAGCTTCTAAAATAATGAAAGAAGGAGGCAGCCTATTAACACTTACTTACGAGTCAACTAAAGCAATACCAAACTATAATGTAATGGGTGTGTGTAAATCTGCTCTGGAAGCTAGTGTAAAATATTTAGCAAGAGACCTTGGGGCAAAAGGATTTCGTGTAAATGCTATAAGTGCGGGACCAATTAAAACTTTGGCTGCATCTGCAATTGGGGACGCTAAATTTTTATATAAATGGAACGAAGATCATTCTTTTTTGAAAAGAAACGTTGATATAAATGATGTTGGAAATTCAGCAGCATATCTTTTAAGTGATCTTGCAGCAGGTGTGACTGGGGAAATCCATTATGTTGATGCTGGCTTTAACAAAGTAGGAATGCCAGATCCTAAAAATATTAGTTAACTAGCTAGTCAATTTTCTCAAATTTATTAATGAAAATCTAAAAAGATCTCTTACAATTTTTTTTGCTTTACTATTAGAAGTCTTACTCACTATTTCATTATAACCTAGTATTTTTTGTTTAGTTTTTATCAAAAACTCTTTAAATTTATTAAAATAATCATCATCCCAATTATTCATATGAATCTGTGTAGATTGAAAACCAAAAGGAAGGAGTATAGTTTCTTTGTAGAACAATTGAGGAATAAATATTAAATCTTTTTCAAAATAAGGAAATAAACCATAACCATCAATTATAACTTTTATACCATTATCTTTTAAAGCTAAAAAAGTATTTAAGTCATAGGTATGATTTGGAGCAAAAAAAGATTTCACAATTTGTCCCTCGCTTTTGAGTTTATCTAAACCAAGTTTTATTTTTTTATATTGATGTTCAAAATCGTGTCCAAAAAATTCTGAATCACCTCCGTAATTAAAAAAATCTTTAAATTTTGTTTTTGTATCATAAACATGGTTAAAACCATGCATCGATATCTCCCATCCATTTTTCCTCCAGCCTGAAACTCTATTCCAAAAATTATTATTTTTTGGAAATCTAAGCAAATCTGGGTCCTTATTTTCAGGTATAATTCCAACTAAAGGCTTTACTTTCAGTTCTTCAAATAACTTTTCACATTTATCCATATATTTCCAACTCATATTCTCCGCAACATCATCAATTCTTATTAATAAACCTGTGTTCTTTTCTATTAAATTTTTCATAAAATTAAGTGATTTTATTTATAATCAAAATTTGAGGAATTAACATTCCAATTATTTTTGCTAAAGATTTTTTCATCAATTAATTCTTTATTTAAAATTTTACCTGAGAAAATATTGTTCTCTTTAATGAATCTATCAGGTATTTTTATTAAATTATATGGAATGGATTTAAGATCTCCAATGTAAATAATGAGATCAGCAGTTTTATTTGATATTTTTAATATATTAACAACTTTTTCCAAATTTGATTTATTCAAAGGAGAAACATCTATAATCCAAACTATTTCAGCATTGTTATGCTTGATGCTAGATTCTTTTTTATAAATGTATTCAATATTCTCAAAAGTTTCCATGTGATAAGTATTTTTTTCAAAATATCTACCTTGCTTAAAGATTGGATTATTTATCTTGTTTATTGGAAAATTGTAATCATCATTTTTTTTAAATCTTAGTTTTAAAAAAATTTGAATTAAAAATTTTAAAAGGATATTAAATGGATAATACTTCTTTAAAAATTTACTTAAATTTATTGGATAGGCATAATACTTTAATTTTCCTATATCGCGCATCCCTAATAACCTTTTTGAAACAACATAAAGTGCTCTATTAGGTAATCCATAAATAAAACATATTTTATTTTTCAAAAGCTCATCATTTAATATATTTCCCAGTTTTTTAAAATTGGAAAACATTCCTCTAAAGTCTTTTGCTATGTGGGTTTCACACCATTGTCCAAATAAATATTTTTTACCAAAATAATCAAATTCTTGAGGGATTACTGTATTGCAACCAACTATCTTTTTATTTTTAAACATCAGCGCATGAAATGAAAAACCTAGCGTATTGAATAAATATTTATCTTTAAAGCTCTGTCTTGTTTTTTTTTCATTAATTGTAGAACGAATCAAGTCAACTAGTTGATCAACTTCTTCATTTGATAATTCGACAGTTTTTTTTACTTTAAAAGATAGATTTTCACTTGTTTGTTCCATGATAAATCAACTCTACAACAAACATTATTTTAGACTGCCTGTTTCATTGATAGTTTTACTTTTCCTCTATCAAAACCTACTACCTTAACTGAAACTTCGTCGCCCTCTTTTACAACGTCTCCTACCTTTGCGACACGTTTTTCAGCAAGTTCAGAGATATGAACTAAACCATCTTGTTTTCCAAGAAAATTTACGAATGCACCAAATTCCATAATTTTTACAACTTTTCCTTTATAAATTTTTCCCATTTCTGGCTTAGCAATTAACCCTTTTATTATTTCAATGGCTTTAGCTCTTGATGCCTCATCCGATGCAGCAATAGTTACTTCACCAGTGTCTTTAACATCAACTTTTGCTCCCGATACTTCTACAATTTCCCTTATAGTTGCTCCACCTTTTCCAATCACTGTAGCTATATCTTTTTTATCAACTTTAATTGTTTCCATTTTAGGAGTGTGTTTTGAAAACTCTTTTCTTGATGTTTTAATTGCTTTATTCATCTCTCCAAGAATATGTTCTCTTCCTCCTTTGGCTTGATCTAAAGCCTTTTCCATAATCTCAAAGGTAATACCAGTGATTTTAATATCCATTTGAAGGGAGGTGATACCGTCCTTAGTACCAGCAACTTTAAAATCCATATCTCCTAAATGATCCTCATCTCCTAAAATATCTGAAAGAACAGAAAATTCATCGCCCTCTTTAATCAATCCCATGGCAATTCCAGCTACAGGTTCTTTTATCGGTACGCCTGCGTCCATTAAAGCAAGTGAAGTGCCACAAACTGTAGCCATAGATGAAGATCCGTTAGACTCAGTTATCTCAGATACCACTCTCAACGTATATGGAAAGTTTTCTTTTGAAGGTAAAGATGAGTTTATTGCTCTCCATGCTAATTTACCATGTCCGATTTCTCTCCTGCCAGTTCCTATTCTTCCACATTCTCCAACAGAAAAAGGTGGAAAATTATAATGTAACATAAAATTTGATCTTTGCATTCCATCTAAGCTTTCTAATCTTTGTTCATCATCTGTCATTCCAAGAGTTGTTACTACTAAAGCCTGTGTTTCTCCTCTTGTGAATAGAGCTGACCCATGAGTCCTAGGAAGTACACCCACTTCACATTTAATCTGCCTTACATCAGCTAAACCTCTTCCATCTATTCTTTTTTTATCTTTTAAAATTGCTGTTCTTACAATGTCTTTCTCTAAAGATTTTAATTGAGCCATTGCTTGATTTTCAGTAACGTTTTCATCTTCAGCAAACATTTCTTTACATTGAATTTCTATTTCAGAGATAGCTGTAGATCTTTTTTTCTTATCAATTTCTTTAAATGCGTCCCTTAAGCCTTTTTCAAATTTATCAGATATTTTCTTTTTAACTTCAGAATGATCGATTTTTTCTACTTCCCATTTTGGTCTCCCAGCTTTTTTTGCTAATTTTTCTATTGCTTTAATAATTGGTACAAATTTTTCGTGTCCAAATTTTACGGCATCTAACATCACTTTTTCAGATAAACCTGAAGTTTCTGACTCTACCATTAAAACTGCATCTTTAGTTCCCGCTACAACAAGATCTAACTCTGATTCTTTTAATTCTTCTATTGAAGGATTTAATAAATATTTTCCATCTTTATAACCAACTCTACTTGCAGCTATGGGTCCTTGAAACGGTAAACCAGAAATAGCTAAAGCTGCTGATGATGCAACAATAGACAAAATATCTGGTTGGTTCTCTCCATCGTATGATAAAACAGTTGGCAGTAATTGAACCTCATTCATAAAACTTGAAGGAAATAACGGTCGGATAGGTCTATCAATGAGTCTTGATATTAAAGTTTCAGCTTCAGTAGGTCTGGCCTCTCTTTTGAAATATCCACCAGGAATTTTACCAGCTGCATAATACTTTTCTTGGTAATTAACTGATAACGGAAAATAATCTTGTCCTTCATTTAATTTCTTTGCTCCAACAGCCGTAGCTATTACAACAGTTTCACCAAGTGTAGCTATTATTGCTCCGTCGGCTTGACGAGCTACTTTACCGGTTTCTAAAGTTAACTTCTTTCCATTAACTTCTAGTTCCTCTTTATGTATTTTAAACATTATTTCCTTAAATTTAATTGTTTGATGACCTTTTGATAGGACTCAACATTTTTCTTTTTAAGGTAAGTAAGAAGTTTCTTTCTTTTGTTAACTGATTTAGTCAAACCTAAAGTTGAATGTTTATCCTTTTTAAATTTCTTAAAATGTTCTGATAATTTTGTAATTTTATCTGTAAGTAGTCCAATTTGAACCTCTGTAGAACCCACATCTTTTGCATGAACAGCCAGTGATTTAATTGTATCTTTTTTTATTTTTATCATTTTCTTTATTCTTTTTTATTATCTTTTCAATCTTTTCAGCATATTCAAATGAGTTATCTTCTACAAAAGTGAGTTTAGGAAGAAACTTTATATCTAGCCTTTTAGACAAGGCTTTTCTAACAAGATGCGAGTACTCAGTCAAGATCCTAACTGTTTCTTTAATCTCTATCCCTCCTAGTGGAATTACGTAAACTCTAGCTGTTTTTAAATCTGGCGTCATTCTTACTTCAGTAACAGTGATTAATTTAGAGTTTATAGAAGGTATTTTAGCTTCATTTCGAATGAATAATTCACCCAAATTTTGCTTTACTAATTCCCCGACTCTAAGCTGTCTTTGACTAAAAGGTCTTTGGGTGGTTTGATCATTCATCATTATATTAAATAGATCTTCGAATTTCCTCTGCTAAATATGACTCTATTACATCTTTTTCTTTAAAATCTATAAAATCTTTAATACTTATTCCACATTCTAAACCTGTGCCAACCTCTTTTACCTGATTTTTCTCTCTATAAATTGATAATATTTCTCCGCTATATACTACAACGCCGTCCCTAATTATCCTCGCTTTTGATTTTGATTTTATCTCACCGCTTATAACTTTTGATCCTGCAATTTTTCCAGCATTGGATACCTTAAAAATTTTTTGAATTTCAGCGCTACCAAGTACTGTTTCCTTAATATCAGGTTCCAACAAACCAGATAAAGACTTTTCAACATAGTCAATGGCTTCATATATTATATTAAAATATCTAATATCAACCTTTTGATCTTCAGCTAACTTCTTTGCTTCTCTATTTGGTTTTACATTAAATCCAATTAGAATAGCGTTTGAAGCTTTTGCTAAAGATACATCAGTCTCATTTATCATACCGATATCCGATAAGATAATTTTAGCTTCAACTTCACTATGTTCAATTTTATTGATAGCCATTTTTAATGCCTCACTTGAACCTTGAACATCAGATTTTATGATTATATTTAATTCATCTTTATCTTTTGCATTTTCAAATAAAGTAGTTTTTTCTTTGGCAAGTACTTTGTTTTTAGCAGAATTGTTCTTTTTAAATTCTGCAAGTTTTTTTGCTTCATTTTCATCTTCTGTAACCATAAATTCTGCGCCAGCATATGCTGAACTGTTCATTCCAAGAATTTCTACAGGCATTGAAGGGAAAGCTTCATTTACCATTTTGCCTTCATAATTAATCATTGCTCTAATTTTTCCCCATGTATCTCCACAAATAAAATAATCTCCTCGATTTAGTTTCCCATTATTTATTAAGATTGTTGAAACAGGACCTTTTCCTTTGTCAATCTTTGATTCTATAACAACTCCTCTAGCTTTATCGCTAAAAGAAGCTTTTAAATCTAAAATTTCAGATTGTAATAAAATACTCTCCTTTAATTTATCCAAATTTAATTTTTTTAAGGCTGAAACTTCGACAAACAAAGTGTCTCCGCTTAAGTCTTCTGCAATTAATTCGTATTGCATCATCTCATTTTTAATTTTACTTATATTTTTTTCAGGTAAGTCGCACTTATTTATAGCAACAATAATTGGAACTTTTGCTGCTTTTGCATGTTTAATTGCTTCTACTGTTTGAGGTTTTATACCATCATCAGCTGCTACGACTAAAACAACAATATCAGTTATTTTTGATCCTCTTGCTCTCATTTCTGTAAACGCTGCATGACCAGGTGTATCGATGAACGTAATGAGTTTATCATTACTTGTCTTGACCTGATAAGCTCCAATATGTTGAGTAATACCTCCGTGTTCTCCAGAGACAACATTTGAGTCACGTAAAGAGTCAAGCAAAGATGTTTTTCCATGGTCTACATGTCCCATGATTGTAACAACTGGAGGTCTATTTTTTACCTCTCCCTTAAATTGTTTTTCAGATTCATTAGTTTCAATTTTAGGCGCTTCTTCAATAATTGGTTTATGCCCAAATTCTTTGACTATATACTCGGCTGTATCCTTATCAATATTATGATTAATTGTGGCAACAACTTTCATGTTAAATAAAAACTTAATTATATCGTTTGATTTTTCTGCCATTCTATTTGATAGCTCTTGAATAGTGATCTGTTCTGGAACCTTAACTTCCCTTATTACTTTTTTGAATTCCTTTTTCTCTTCACCTTCTGGCTTCTTTTTCTCTTTAAGTCTGGCACGTTTAACTGATGCCAAACTCCTTTGTTTTATTTCTATTTCTTCAACATTTAAAGCTCTTGAAACTGTTAATTTAAAATCTCTTTTATCTATTGGGCCTTTTAGTTTAAGCTTGCTTTTACCTGCTGGTTTATTATCCTTTTTTATGAAGTCTTTTGTTGCTTGTTGTTCAATAAACTTTCTTGCAAAATTTTTCCTCTTATTATTTTCAGGACTTAAATTAACACCAGATAGGCTAGATTGTTTATTGAATGGTTTATTTTGTCTAAAAGGTTTTTTTTTCTCTACAGAGAAAGATTTTTTTCCGGATGTTGAGATAGTTGTTGTATCAATTTTCTTTTTTAAACCAGATGATATTGTAAGTGTCTTTTTTTTATCTTTAACCATAACATTATTTATACGCAATCTCTCTAGCAGCCATTATTAATTCATCAGCCTCTTTTCTTGATAATGAAAATTCTTCAAGATAACCATCGATTCTAATTTTCTTACCTTTAATCTCGTCATACCCCCCAATAAGCTCATCTGATGAAAGATCAGCAAAATCACTTAATTTTTTAATATTCTTTTGACCTAATATTACAAGCATTCCTTGAGTCATTCCTGGAAGATTAATTAAACTTTCCTCAACACCTAGCTCTTTCAATTTTAATGCAACTTCCTCTTTTTCTTTAATTAAAGTTTCTTTTGATCTATTAATCAATTCTTTGGCTGTTTCCTCATCTATTGCATCAATTTTTGAAATATCCTCAGGATTTGATTGGGCAATTTCATCAATAGAAATAAATCCTTCAGAAACCAGGAGTTGTCCTAATGTTTCATCAACTTCTAAATTTTTAATCAATGTTTCTGTTCTCTCTTTAAATTCAGCTTGTCTTCTTTCTGAGTCTTCTTTATCAGTCAGTATATCGATTTCATAGTTTGTTAATTTTGAAGCAAGTCTTACATTTTGACCTCTTCTACCGATCGCTTTACTTAAATTATCTTCACTTAATATAATATCAATTCTTTTATTATCTTGATCAATTAACACTCTTTGTATCTCTGCAGGAGATAGTGACTCGGAAATAAGTGTAGGTAAATCTTCTGTCCATTTAATTATGTCAATTTTCTCTCCGTGTAACTCATTAACTATAGTTTGAACCCTGCTACCTCGCATACCAACGCAAGCTCCTACTGGATCAATTGAAGAGTCTTGAGAATGGACGCAAATTTTTGCCCTACTACCAGGATCACGAGCAACAGATTTTATTTCAATAGTTCCCTCATAAATTTCAGGCACCTCTTGAAAAAATAACTTAGCAAGAAATTGAGGATGTGCTCTCGATAAGAAAACTTGGTGGCCTTTTAATTCTTTCCTTACCTCATAGCAATAAGCTTTTACTCTATCCCCTGTTTTTAAAATCTCTCTTGGAATAAGTTCATCTTTTTTAATCACTCCCTCAGCTTTGCCTAGGTCAACTATTACATTTCCATACTCTAGTCTCTTTATTATACCGCTTAAAATTTGTTCTTGTTTATCTATAAAATCTTCAAATTGTCTATTTTTTTCAGCTTCTCTTACCCTGCTACTTATAACTTGTTTAGCACTTTGAGCGGCTATTCTACCAAAATCTATTTGGGGCAACTCTTCAAATACTTTTTCCCCAACTTTTAAATCTTTATTTTTTGGATCATTTTTTTTTGCTTCATCTAAAGTAATTTCTCTTGCTGAGTCTTCCACTATTTCTACTATATCTAGAACTTTTTGGATTTTAATTTCTCCAGTTTCTCTGTCTATTAAAACTTCTATGTTATTATCATTTCCAAATTTTGTAAGTGCTGCTTTTTGGATAGCACTTTCCATAGAACCAATTACAAGTTCTTTATCAATGGATTTTTCGTTAGCAACTGCTTCGACTATTCTTAGTAATTCTAATTTATCTAGACCTTTGTTTAACATTTTATTATCCCTAAAAAAAAATGGGCTAATGCCCATTTCGAAAGTTCAATTATTTATATGTTTTTTAGAAGAAAATTATGGTTTTTTCAAGATTACAGTTTAAATAAATCTACTTTATCTGTTTTTTCCCAAGTAAATTCACCTTTATCTGTGGGCTTTCTACCAAAATGACCATAGGCAGATGTAACCTCATAAATGGGATTGTTAAGTTTTAGCATTTCTCTAATACCTCTTGGAGATAAATTGAAATTATTTTCAATTGTTTTTTTTACATCATTAACTTTTTTCTCATCACCATCAGCTAATTTTACAAAGATTGATAAAGGTTTAGATATTCCAATGGCATATGCTAACTGAATCAAACATTTTTCTGAAACTCCGGCAGCTACTACATTTTTTGCAAGATACCTTGCAACATATGCTGCAGATCTATCAACCTTAGTAGGATCTTTTCCTGAAAAAGCGCCTCCACCATGAGGTGCAGCACCTCCATAGGTATCTACAATAATTTTCCTTCCAGTTAAACCTGTGTCACCATCCGGCCCACCAATTATGAACTGACCTGTAGGATTTATATAAATCTCTTTTTGATCTAGGTCTGTTAAAAATTTTTCTGGTATTGATTTTTTAATATACGGAATAATAGAAGTTCTTACTTTTTCTTGGTCTAGATCTTTAGAATGTTGTGTTGAGATAACTACAGATGTAACTTTAACAGGTTTTTCATTTTCATAAAGCATAGTAACTTGGCTTTTGGAGTCTGGCTCAATACCTTTCAATTTTCCACTTTTCCTATCATCAGCCATTAATCTTAAAATTTTATGAGAGTAATGAATAGGTGCAGGCATTAATTCATCTGTTTCATTACAGGCATATCCAAACATAATTCCTTGATCGCCAGCTCCTTCATCTTTATTATCTTTGGAGTCTACACCCATCGCGATATCTGCTGACTGTTCGTGAAGAAATGTTTCAATATTAGCAGTTTTCCAACTAAAGCCACCTTGATCGTAACCAATATCTTTTATACAATTCTTTACTTTCAAAATTAATTCTTCTTTATCAATTTTTGGTCCTCTTGTTTCCCCCGCTAAAACTACTTTATTGGTTGTAGTTAATGTTTCACAAGCCACTCTTGAAACTGGATCTTTAGATAAATACGAGTCAACAACCATATCCGAAATTCTGTCGCAAACCTTATCTGGATGTCCTTCAGATACTGACTCGCTTGTAAATAAATATTTGTTATTTGGCATTTTTTTTTTTGTATAATAAAAAGAATAAAAGATATGTAAATAAAAGTATAAAAAAGATCAAATCATTTTTAATTTTATTGGTTTTAAGCAAGGGCACCTCTAACTCAATATTTCCTGCCTCGTTTCTGTTTAATTTTTTTATTATTTTGCCCTTATTGTCAATTATTGCGCTTACACCTTTGTTTGTTGACCGTAATAAAAAAGTATCATTTTCTATTGCTCTAAAAATTGATTTAGCAAAATGTTGATCTGGGCCTATAGATTTACCAAACCAACCGTCTTCAGAGATATTTACTATCAAATTAGTATTTTCATTAGATTTTTTTATTAAATCTGGAAATATGATTTCATAACATATTAATGGAAGAATATTTAAATTTTCAATGACAAGATTATTATTTTCTTTTCCTATTAAATAAGATCCATGGCCTTCTGTAATTTTTTTTAATCCAAAATTATCCAAGATGTTTTCTAATGGCAAAAATTCTCCAAATGGAACAAGTTTTCTTTTATTATAACTTTGGATTATGTTAAAATTGTTATCTACAATTAACATGCTATTATAGAAATTTCCTGACATTGGATCTAAATAATTTGTACCAAATATAATGTGATGCTTATCAGAAAAGCTTTTGTGAATTATTTCTTTAAGATCTAAAATTTCATTATAACTATAACCGCTGAAAACTCCTTCTGGCCATATAAATAATGTTTTTTTTTCTTTATCTGGTTCACTGTATTTAATTAATTTTTTTAATCTTTCCTTAATCTGTTCAATATTAAGGTTATATTCTAGGTTAAAATTTGGGGATATTATTTTTACAAATATTTTTTGATTAAAACTTTTTAAAATTTTTTCATTAACGTTAATTTTGAAATTTCCATATAAATATATAGATAAAAGGAGAACAAAGATAAAAGTTGTACAAGCTAATTTTTTTACATTACTATAATTAAAAAAAAAAATTATTGGTAAAGTGAAAATGGTAATAACCAGAAGATTATAAGAATACAAACCTATCAGATTTATAATTTGTAAAATTTCTTTAATTGATGATGTGCTATAAGCCCACAAATTCCAAGGAAAACCAGTAAATATAATTGATCTCAAATAATCCGAAAAAGCCAAACTAGCAGAAAATAAAATTATTGAAGAAAAATTTAATTTTAAATGTGGACCAACAAATAATGTGGTGAAAGCCAAAAATAAGCTCAAAAATAAGGGAATCAGTATTAATGCAAATGGAATTAAAACTTTAAAATTATTATCAAAAGTAAGGGAGTTAGTAATCCAGGATATGCCGCTAAAATAAAATCCAAATCCAAATACCAAACCGAAAACAAATAAATTTTTTTTGTAAGGTTTTTTTCTATAAACTGCTTTAGATTTTTTATTTATATAAACTAATAAATAAAAAAAAAGAGGAAATATAAAAAAATTGATTATCCAAAAATTAAATGGCTCGAAAGACAACACAGTTAAAGAACCTATTATTAAAGGAAATATATATAAAGTTAATAAACGGTTATTAAGATATCTTTCAATCATTTACTAATTTGAAATATTTTTTTTCTATTAATTGCATTTTTTTAAAATCTTTATTTCTTTTATGATCATGCCCTAGTAAATGAGCCAATCCATGAATCCATAATTTATCAAACTCTAATTTAAAATTTTTTTTATTTTTCTTATCTTTAATTTTATTTAAGTTAATGATTATATCTCCCAGATATAATTCCTTTTCTGATTTAAATTTTTTTTTGTATTCATTTTTAGTGTAGAATGGGAATGACAAGACATCTGTAGTTTTATTTTTTTTTCTAAATTTTTTATTCAAATATCTAATTTCTTTATTTCCTGACAGCAATAAAGTGCAAAAAAGTTTTTTTTTTTTGAATTTTTTTTCCCTTTGATTTAATTTCTGAATTCTTGAATGTAAATAATAATTTGGTCTTTTGATATAATTTAACCAAATATTATTTTGTGCAATAACATTAATATTTATCATCAATGCTTTTATTTTGATAAGCTTTAATGATTTTTGAAACTAATGGATGTCTTACTACATCATTATGATCAAATTCAATTATTTTAATTTCATCAAGATCTTTTAAGATTTTTATTGATTTCATTAACCCGGAATCTTTTTTATTAATTAAATCAACTTGACTTGGATCACCATTGACAACTAATTTTGAATTTTCACCTATTCTTGTCAAAAACATTTTAATTTGTGTTTCCGTAGCGTTTTGTGCTTCATCCAAAATTGCAAAACAGTTTTTCAGAGTTCTTCCCCTCATAAAAGCTAAGGGAGCAATTTCTATTTCTCCACTCTGAATTTTTTTATCTATTTTATCGGCACCAAAAAGTTCATAAAGCGCATCATATAAAGGTCTAAGATATGGGTCCACTTTTTCTTTCATATCGCCTGGTAAAAAACCTAATTTTTCTCCTGCTTCAACTGCCGGTCTTGATAAAATCACTCTATCTATTTTTTTTTCCATTAATAATGTTATTCCAACTGATACAGCTAGGAAACTCTTACCTGTTCCTGCTGGACCTAGAGACATTACGATATCATTTTCTTTTAATGCTTTAATATACTCAGATTGTTTTTCAGATCTCGCAATAACCGATTTTTTTGGAGTTTTTATTAACTGTTTAAAACTTTTAACATTAGAGTTCTCAATTTTTGTATTTTTTTTCACAGATAAAACTATATCTTCTTTTTCAATAATATTCGTTAAGTAATATTTATTAATTAGAAATTTAGTTGCTTCACAGAATATAGATAATTTTTCTTTATCTCCTTTACAAGTTATAGAATTTCCTCTGAAATAAACATCAGTATTTGTTAAGCTTGACAAATTTTTTAAGTTTTGATCAAACTGGCCTACAATTGCCATCAGCATCTCATTATTATTTATTGAAATATTTACGGTCTCTTCGTCAATTTTTTTTATAATCAAGTTTTGATCTAGTTTGCTTAGTTCAGACATTTATTTAAGCAGCATAATTAGTTTGATCTGAATTTGAATTTATTTCACCAAATAATGCATTTTGATTTCCTCTAAAAATTTTTACATTTTTTATCGTACCTGTCAAATCACTATCACTCTCAACAATAATTGGATTAAAATATTCGTCTCTACCAAAGTAGCATTTCCCACTTTTCATCTTATTTTCAAATAATACTTTAGCATTTTTATTTATTAATTTTTCTCTATATTTGGCTTTTATTTTTTTTGCAATACTTTGAAATTTGATTAATCTAATTTTTGCATCTTTCTCATCAATTTTACTTAAATTATATGCTGGTGTTCCTGGTCTTGCATTAAATATAAATGAAAACGTATTAATAAATCCAATTTTATTCATTAATTCAATAGTTTTATCAAAGTCATGATGAGTTTCACCTGGATATCCAATAATAAAATCACTTGAAAATTTGATGTCTGATCTAGCTTTAATTAATTTGTTAATAATTGCTAAATACTCTTCAATTGTGTGTTTTCTATTCATTGATTTTAAAATTTTATTAGATCCACTTTGCACTGGTAGATGTATCATGGGCATTAATTTTTTACAATTTTCGTGAGCTTCTATCAAATCATCTGAAAAATCTCTTGGATGTGATGTTGTATATCTTATTCTCTTTATATTATCTATTTTAGAAATTTCTTTTATTAAATCAGAAAGTTTTTTTCCTTCAAAATTATAGGCGTTTACATTTTGACCTAATAAATTTATTTCTCTTGTTCCATTATTTGCTAAGGAGTTCGCTTCTATTACTAGCTCATTAATCGATCTAGAATATTCTGGTCCTCGAGTGTAAGGCACAACACAAAATTTACAGAACTTATCACAACCTTCTTGGATCGTTAAAAATGATGAAATTTTATTATCAGAGTTTTTAATAAGATTTAAACTATCAAATTTTTCTATTACTTCAAATTCAGTAAAATTAATTCGCTTAGTTTTTTTTTCTAGCTTTTTTATAATATTATTAATTTGGTGGTAAGACTGGGGGCCCACAGTTGCATCTATATACCTCTCTTTTTTAAGTAAAATATCTCCTTCAGCTTGTGCCACACAACCAGCTACTAATATAATTGGTTTTGTTTTACCTCTAAATCTTTTTTTAACTCTACCAATATCATGATAAACTTTTTCCGTAGCTTTTTCTCGTATGTGACATGTGTTCAAAATATAACAATCAGCTTCACTTAAATTATCTGTTGGCTCATAGTTTATTTGTTTCGTTATGTCTATAATACGATTACTATCGTATTCATTCATTTGACAACCAAACGTTTTGATGAAAATTTTTTTTGACAAATTATTTTTTTATTTTTGATCCATAAAGTTCAAGTTTATGGTCAACTAATTTATAACCTAATTTTTTTGCTACTTCGATTTGAAGCTTTTCAATATTTTTATCAACAAATTCTATTATCTCACCGCTATTGATGTCAATTAAGTGATCATGATGTTCATCTGGGGATTGTTCGTATCTTGCTTTACCACCTTTAAAATCGTGTTTTTCTAAGATACCCGACTCCTCAAATAATTTGACTGTTCTATAAACTGTTGCGATACTAATTCTTTTATCTACTTCTGCCACTCTCTTATGAAGTTCATCTACATCTGGATGATCTTTAGATCCATAAACCTCTTTAGACTCAGATAAAATTTTAGCAATCGTTTTTCTTTGGTCAGTGAGTCTAACACCCTTTTTTTGACATTTTTCCTCAATAGTATTCATATATATTTTAATTTAACTTAAATATATTGGTTTAATCAAATTTTTTTGCACTAATTTTTTTTTAATTAAAATCTCAATATTAACAAGGGTAAATTGACCTAAATCCGAATTTTTATAGCCATATAAGTTAATATTATTGGATATTTTTATTCCTTTTGCTACAGCTAAAGAAGTTCTCAAAGAGGAAAAGCTACCTGGA
>CACIXL010000013.1 GCA_902590625.1 uncultured Pelagibacteraceae bacterium
AATTGTCAATATTAACTTTAACGAATACTGTAAACTCTGAAATGTTTAATATGCAAAACTTAAATTTTTCAAATCTATTAACATCTTCAAAAATTAGCTTAATTTTATTTATGATAATTGGAAAAATTGAGCTAATATCAATTTTTTTAATTTTCAAAAAAATACTATTTAAGGATTAATGTCTAAAATTGTAATTATTGGTGCAGGTGCTATGGGTTCAGCTTTTGCTTTACCATGTTTAGATAATCACCACGATATTAACATTGTTGGAACTCACTTAGAAAATGATTTTATTGATAATCAAAAAAAAAATCATAATTTTCACCCAGGTTTAAACACTGAAATTCCTCAGGAAATAAAAATTTTTAAGTTTGAAAAATTTGATGAATTACTAAAATCAAATGTTGATTTGATTGTTCTTGGAATAAGTTCCAAAGGTATTGAATGGGCAGCGGATCAATTAAGTAGACTTTATAAAGATGGTAAAATTCCTAAATTATTGATGCTCACAAAAGGTCTGAGCATTCACAATAATCAATATGAATTATTAGTTGATAAACTAGAGAGGTTATTAGCAGACAGAGGAATTGAAAAAGTAGATATTTCAGCTGTAGGTGGACCTTGTTTAGCTGCAGGATTGGCTAACAGAGTTCATTCTAGCGTTGTGATTGCAAATAAGGATGTTCAGACAGCAAAAAAAATAGCAGATATGCTTAATACAAACTATTACCATACATCACACTCGGATGATCTTAATGGTGTAGAGGTTTCAGCTGCTATAAAAAATATTTTTTCGATGGCTGTTGGAGCAGCAAAAGGTTTATGCAGCAAAAATATTTCTAATGATGTAAGAGAGAAAAATTATTTAAATACAGCGTCTGCGCTAATTAAACAATCTATTCATGAAATGGAAATATTTGTTGAACATTTAAAAGGTAAAAAAGAAACTGTTAAAGGTCTAGCGGGTTTAGGAGATCTTTATGTAAGTTCTGGCGGTGGAAGGAATGCAAAAATGGGATCTTATATTGGGGAAGGACTAACTTTTTCAGAAGCCAAAAAAACAAAGATGGAAAAAGTGACAGTTGAAGGAGCAGATCTTGCAAAAGAAATAGCAAAAAAAGTAAACGAAGACTTTGATCAAAAAAAATTACCTTTAATGCTTGGTATGATCAATGCTATTGTAGATGATAAAAAACTCGAATTAGATTGGGAGTCATTTAGATGAAAAAATTTATAATCTCAATTGATGCTGGGACCACTTCTAATCGATCAATATTATTCGACTTGAAAGGTAAACCAGTTTTTTCTTCACAAAAAGAATTTACACAATATTTCCCAAAAAGTGGTTGGGTGGAACATAATCCAGAGGAAATTTGGAGAACAACTTTGAAAACTTTAAAAGATATTATTCAAAAAGCAAAAAGACTAAGAGGTGAAATTTTAAGTATTGGTATTACAAATCAAAGAGAAACAACTGTTTTGTGGGACAAAAAAACAGGTAAGCCAGTTTACAATGCAATTGTCTGGCAAGACCGTAGACAAGAGGAGTTTTGCAAAAAATTAAGAAAACAAAACAAAGATACAATGATCTTTAACAAAACAGGTCTTTTAATTGACTCTTACTTTTCAGGAACAAAAATTAAATGGATATTAGATAATGTGTCTAAAGCTAAACAACTAATGAATAAAAAACAATTATTGTTTGGAACAATTGATAGTTTTCTTATTTGGAGATTAACTCGAGGAAAAGTACACGCAACTGATGCCACTAATGCAAGCAGAACAATGATTTATAATATTAGCACTAATAAATGGGATGATACGATTTTAAATTTATTAAAAATCAAAAAACATATTCTTCCTGAAGTAAAAGATTGTGCTGATGATTACGGTCAAACTCATTCATCAATTACAGGTAGGTCCATACCAATAAACGGTGTTGTAGGGGATCAGCAATCAGCTACTATTGGTCAATGTTGTTTCGAACCGGGATCTCTTAAAAGCACGTATGGTACAGGAGCATTTGTTTTACTTAATACAGGCAGTAAAAAGATTTATTCAAAAAATAGATTGTTAACTACAATTGCATATAGAATAAATGGTAAAACAACATACGCTATGGAGGGATCGATTTTTATAGCAGGCGCAGGTGTTCAATGGCTCAGAGACAGAATGAAATTTTTTAAAAAAGCCCCAGAAACAGAAAAAATTGTGAAATCTTTAAAAGATAATAATAATATTTATCTAGTACCAGCTTTTACAGGACTAGGTGCTCCTTACTGGGATGCAAATGCTAGAGGAGTTTTAAGTGGTATTACTAGAGATACAAGTCCAAAAGAAATAGTGAGAGCTACAATCGAAGCAGTTGCCTATCAAACGTACGATTTATTTGAAGCTATGAAACATGATGGTTTAAGACCAAAAATTGTGAAAGTTGATGGTGGAATGGTTATGAATAACTGGTTTTCACAATTTTTATCTGACATAGTTAATGTAAAAGTTTTAAGACCAAAAGTTCAAGAAACTACAGCTCTAGGAGCAGCTTTTATGGCAGGTTTACAAATTGGTGTTTACAAATCTTTAAAAGATATTTCAAAAAATTGGCATTTAGATAAAAAATTTTCACCAAAGATGAAAAATCCTTTAAGAAACAAACTTTTAAAAGGTTGGTCAGCAGCAATTAAAAAAACTTTAAGCAATTAACACACCTTCAAGTTGCATAATTTTCTAATAAACCGCTGTACACTTTGGGCTAATTTTGGTTCAATAATACTTCATTAAAAACAACAATGGGGGAAATAACAATGTTTAAAACATTAAAAACTTTCTTAGCTGTTGCTGTGTCATTTTCAATCGTAACTATTTCTAGTGCATTTGCAGGTGGTCATTCAGCTGCAATCAAGAAATGGTCTAATGGAGAATTTAGTCTTTCAACTTTATCTGCAAAAGAGAGAGAGAAAGAACTAGAGTGGTTCCACAATGCTGCAAAGCCATTCAAAGGAATGTCTATTAAAGTATTGTCTGAAACTATTCCAACGCACGAGTATGAATCAAAAGTTTTAACTAAAGCTTTTGAGGAAATTACTGGGATTAAAGTTAATCACCAGTTACTTGGTGAAGGTGATGTTGTAATGGCTGTGCAAACACAAATGCAAACTAACGTAAGTATTTACGATGCGTACATCAATGACTCTGATTTGATTGGTACTCACGCTAGAATGCAACAAGCAGTTAATTTAACAAAATGGATGGCTGGAGAAGGTAAAGATGTAACTTTACCAACTTTGGATATTGATGATTTCATCGGTAAACAGTTTACAACTGGACCAGATGGAGACTTATATCAATTGCCAGACCAACAATTTGCTAACCTTTATTGGTTTAGAAAAGATTGGTTTGACAGACCTGAAATTAAAAAAGGTTTTAAAGCGAAATACGGATACGACTTAGGTGTTCCTTTAAACTGGTCTGCTTATGAAGACATCGCAAAATACTTCTCAGAGGATGTGAAGACAATTGACGGTGTTCAAATTTACGGTCACATGGACTACGGTAAAAGAGCTCCCGACTTAGGTTGGAGAATGACTGACGCGTGGTTATCTATGGCTGGAGCAGGTGACGTTGGAAAACCTAATGGTATACCAGTGGACGAGTGGGGAATAAGAATGGAAAAAGGTTCTTGTAACCCTGTTGGCGCTTCTGTAACAAGAGGTGGAGCTGCTAACGGTCCAGCTGCAGTATATGCAATCAGAAAATGGGATGAGTGGTTAAGAAACTACGCACCTCCAGGTGCAGCGGCTATGGATTTCTATCAGTCGTTACCGTCTCTATCTTCTGGAAACGTTGCTCAGCAAATCTTCTGGTACACGGCATTCACAGCATCTTTAGTAGGAAAAAATCCTAACAATAAAGTTGTTGATAAAGATGGTAAGCCGTTATGGAGAATGGGTCCATCACCAAAAGGACCTTATTGGGAACAAGGCATGAAGCTTGGATATCAAGATGCTGGATCATGGACTTTATTTAAGTCTACTCCACTTAAGAATAGAAAAGCTGCATGGTTATACGCTCAATTCGTTGTATCAAAAACTGTAGACCTTAAGAAAAGTCACGTTGGTTTAACTATCATTAGAGATAGTTCAATCGATCACAAATCTTTCACAGAAAGAGCTGATGCATTAGGTGGACTTGTAGAATTCTACAGATCTGACAACAGAAACATTTGGTCACCAACAGGTATTAACGTTCCGGATTATCCGAAGTTAGCACAAATCTGGTGGCAACAAATTGGAGATGTAAACTCAGGTGCGTTTACTCCACAACAAGCTATGGATCGTCTTGCAGAAGAGATGGACTTAGTTATGTCTCGTATGGAAGCTGCTGACAAAGGTAGCAACGCATACGGTGGATGTGGACCTAGACTTAATAAACCAAGAGAAGCTTCTTATTGGTTAAATAAAAAAGGTTCACCAAAAGCAAAACGTAATGAGAAACCTCAAGGAAAAACTGTTCCATACGCGAAAGCTTGGAAATAGTAAGAGGTTAATCTAAATTTAAAAGGGGGCACTTGCTGCCCCCTTTTTTTAAAACTAAATTACAAATTATGAGCCTAGAATTAAAAAACGTTGAGAAAAAAGTTGAAATAGAAACTCATATTTATCCTACAAACATCAAGTTAGAGAAAAATACTATAAACGTACTCCTTGGATCAACGTTAGCAGGAAAAACAACTTTAATGCAAATCATGGCAGGCTTGGACAAACCAACCTCAGGTGAAATCTGGTTTAACGGAGAAAATGTTACTGGTAAACAAGTCCAAAAAAGAAATGTATCTATGGTTTACCAACAATTTATTAATTACCCAAGTTTTACAGTATATGAAAATATAGCTTCGCCTTTAAAAATTACAGGTGTTAATTCAGATGAAATTAAAGAACGAGTAGGCAAGGTTGCTGAATTATTAAAATTATCTGCAATGTTAGATAAAAAACCAGATGAATTATCTGGCGGCCAACAGCAAAGAACAGCTTTAGCAAGAGCACTAGTAAAAGATTCAGATTTAATTTTATTAGATGAGCCTTTAGCTAATTTAGATTTTAAACTTCGAGAAGAATTAAGAGAAGAACTTCCAAAATTATTTGAAGATAGAGAATGTATTGTTGTCTACGCAACAACTGAACCATCTGATGCTCTTATGATTGGCGGTAATACAGCTACAATTCTAGAAGGAAAAATTATTCAATATGGCAAGACTTTAGATGTTTACAATAAACCTAAAAATTTAACGTCAGCAAAAGTTTTCAGTGATCCACCAATGAATATTGCAGAAATTTTTAAAAGCGGAGACACCTGTAAGCTAACTGACAACAGTGTTCAGTGGAAATCAAATGTAAAAATTAAAGATGGAAATTATAAGATAGGAATTAGACCACATAACATAACAACTTACAAAGAGGGAAATAATACTGTTGAAATTAATGGTAAAGTTTTAATTTCTGAGCTTAGTGGCTCAGAAAGTTTAATACATTTTACTAACGGAAACTTAAATTGGGTTTCTTTATCCAATGGTATTCAACAAAAAAACATTGGTGAAAATACAAAATTATTTATGAATGTAGATGAATTTTTATATTTTGATGAAAACAACAGATTGGTAAACCATGGCTAAAATTACATTAAACAATTTAAGTCATAGTTATGTTCCTAATTATACAGATGCAGATTTAGTATTAAGAGACATTAACATTGATTGGAAAGATGGAGGAGCTTACGCTTTATTAGGTCCTTCAGGATGTGGGAAGACAACACTTTTAAATATCATTTCAGGATTAATTAAACCGACTAAAGGGGATATTTTATTTAATGATAAAAACGTTACGTCTTTAAATCCAGTTGAAAGAGATATAGCTCAAATATTTCAATTTCCTGTTATCTATGACACGATGTCAGTTTATGATAATTTAGCTTTTCCTTTAAAAAATCGAGATCTTTCTGATACAGAAATTGACTCTAAAGTTAGAGAAATAGCAGAAATGCTGGAGTTAACATCAACTTTAAATAACAGAGCCTCTGGTTTAACAGCAGATGGTAAACAAAAAATTTCGCTGGGAAGAGGATTAGTGAGATCAGATGTTAATGTAATTATGTTTGATGAACCTTTAACTGTAATTGACCCACATCTTAAATGGATTTTAAGATCTAAATTAAAAGAACTACACCAAAAAATAAATCGAACAATGATTTACGTTACTCACGACCAAACAGAAGCTCTAACTTTTGCAGACCAAGTTGTTGTTATGCACGAAGGGCAAATAGTTCAAACCGGAACTCCTGTAGAATTATTCGAGAAACCAAAACACACTTTTGTTGGCCACTTTATCGGTTCTCCAGGTATGAACATTTTACCTTGCCAAATTGAAAATGGGCAAATAAATTTTGCAGGACAAGAAATACAAAGTAATTCAAATATTAAAAAAAATAATTTTCAAAAAACACAATTAGGAATAAGACCAGAATTTATTTATTTTTCTGACAAAGGTATTCCTGTGAAAATAAAAAGAGTTAGCAATACTGGAAGACACAAGATAATTGATACAGAGTGTAGTGGAGGTACAATTAAAATTTTATCTAATGCCTCTACAGAAATTCCTAGCGGAAGCACTCATATTAGTTTTGATCAAAAATATACTTACGTTTATGGAGATAACTGGATAATTGAATAATGAATAAAACTATTAATCAAAAAGCTTGGTTCTTTGTTGTTCCCGTCTTTGTCCTTGTAGCGTTTAATGCAGCTATTCCATTAATGACTGTTGTTAATTATTCTTTCCAAGAAACATTTGGTAACAATGTATTTGCTTGGGAGGGAACGAGATGGTTTAAACAAATTCTACTATCTGAAAGATTTCACGATGCCTTAGGAAGACAAATTGCTTTTACATTTATTATTTTATTAATTCAAATACCACTTGGTATTGGAATAGCTTTAACAATGCCAAAAAAAGGTTGGGGTGTTCCGGTTTGTTTAATTTTAATGTCGATGCCTCTTTTAATTCCATGGAATGTTGTAGGAGCAATGTGGAATATATTTGCCTTACCTGACATCGGTTTTCTTGGTTACTCTTTGAATGCCATTGGATTTGATTTTAATTTTACTCAACAACCTGGTGATGCTTGGTTTACTACAATCCTAATGGATGTTTGGCACTGGACTTCGCTTGTAGTGCTTTTATCTTATGCTGGATTAAATTCTATTCAACCAGCTTATTATCAAGCTGCAGAAATTGATGGCGCAAGTCGTTGGGCTACTTTCAGATACATTGAACTTCCGAAAATGAAAAAAGTTTTAACATTAGCCATTCTTTTAAGATTTATGGATAGTTTTATGATTTACACCGAACCATTCGTATTAACAGGTGGCGGCCCAGGAAATGCTACAGCATTTTTATCAATAGATTTAGTTAAGATGGCTTTAGGTCAATTTGATTTAGGCCCTGCAGCTGCGATGTCATTAATTTATTTCTTTATAGTGCTTTTAGTTTGTTGGGTATTTTATAGTTTAATGATGAAAAATGAGGTGAAGTCATGAAGAAATATAAGTGGTTAATACCGACACTTTATATAATCTTTTTAATGTTGCCAATTTATTGGTTAATCAACATGTCTTTTAAAACAACGACTGAGATTATAAATACCTATTCTTTATGGCCACGAGAATTTACGACTGAGAACTATGTAAAGATCTTTACAGATAGCACTTGGTATATGGGTTACGTAAACTCAATTACCTACACAGTTTTTAATACTGTTATATCAGTTGCAGCTGCTTTACCTGCTGCTTACGCTTTTTCTAGGTATAAATTTTTAGGGGACAAACATTTATTTTTCTGGCTTTTGACTAACCGAATGGCGCCGCCAGCTGTATTTGCATTACCATTCTTTCAATTTTATTCATCAGTAAATTTATTTGATACGCATATCGCTGTAGCTTTATCACATTGTTTGTTTAATATTCCTTTAGCTGTTTGGATTTTAGAAGGATTCATGTCTGCAGTTCCAAAAGAGTTAGATGAAACGGCCTACGTAGATGGTTATTCTTTTAATAGATTTTTCTTTAAAATATTCATTCCTACAATCGCTGCAGGAATAGGTATTACTATGTTTTTCTGTTTTATGTTTTCTTGGGTTGAACTATTATTAGCTAAAACATTAACAGCTACAGAAGCAAAGCCAATAGCAGCGACTATGACAAGAACCGCAAGTACATCTGGATATGAGCTTGGTTTACTAGCAGCTGCGGGAAGTTTAACAATAATTCCAGGTGCAATAGTAATTTACTTTGTAAGAAATTATATTGCCAAAGGGTTTGCGATGGGAAGAGTATGATTTTTAATAGATTACACGCAGCCACTTGGGGAGATGTTGGAAAAGCTAAAGAAAAAGGTTTTTTTGATTTTGATTTATTTTCGTGGATGGCGTGGACATGGCAAACAGCATCATTCTTTATTTTCATAGCTCTTTGCATAACTGTAATGCTAATTTGGGAAAAATATTCTCCAGGAGGTAATCCTAGAAAAGGAATTTTAGGATTAGACACAACAAGAGGAGACAGACTTTTTGTTTCTTTATTAGGAAGTGCATTTATACATTTGGCGTGGCTTGGTCTAGTAGGCAGCATGTTGTGGATAGCAACAATTATTTGTGTTGCTTATTTCGTGCTAGTGTTTAAATACGTATAAAAAAATTATGGTTAAAGTCGGTATAAATGGATTTGGAAGAATAGGAAGATTAATTCTAAGAGCTCTTCTAGAAAATTATAAAGGTAAAATTCAAGTTGTAGGTATTAATGATCTTGGCTCAATAGAGGCTAATGCACATTTAATAAAATTCGACAGTACACATGGAACTTTAACTCAGGAAGTTAAAACTTCATCTGAAGGATTTCAAATAGGAGATCAAAATATAAAAGTTTTTGCTGAAAGAGATCCTGCTAAACTTCCATGGGGTAAAATTGGTGCTGATGTTGTTTTAGAGTGTACAGGTTTCTTTTTAGATAAAGCTTCAGCTGGAAAACACATTCAAGCCGGGGCTAAAAAAGTAATTATTTCTGCACCCGCAAAAGAGGTGGATTTTACTGTTGTTCAAGGGGTTAATAGTAAAGAGTTAAAAAAAGAACATAATATAATTTCAAACGGATCATGCACTACAAACTGTTTAGCTCCAGTAGCGATGGTTTTAGAGAATAGTTTTGGAATTGAATATGGATACATGACTACTATTCACAGTTACACTGGTGATCAAAAATTATTAGATACACTTCATAAAGACCTTAGAAGAGCTAGGGCTTCAGGAGATGCAATGATACCAACTTCAACTGGTGCAGCAAAAGCAATGAGTCTTGTTTTACCAAGTTTAAAAGGAAAATTAGACGGTACTGCAATAAGAGTACCAACTCCTAATGTATCTTTAATTGATCTAACTTTCGTACCAAGTAAAGAAGTAACAGCTGAAAGTATCAATGATGCAATGAGTAAAGCTGCTAATGGTCCTCTTAAAGGTATTTTAGCAACAAATTCAGCACCATTAGTTTCCAAAGATTTTAATCATAATCCCCACAGTTCAATTTTTGATTTAACTCAAACTCAAGTTATTAAAGGAAAATTTAGCAGAGTACTTTCTTGGTATGATAACGAGTGGGGTTTCTCAAATAGAATGTGTGATACTACTATTCAGATTGCTGGCTTAATTTAACTTTTATTTTTTTCAGCTTCTTCAATTAGCTTCAAAGTATCTTTTGGAATTCTTGAACTATCAAGTTTAGGTGAGTCTTTAACTGAAACTATTTTTTTTTCTTTCTTAATTTTTTGAAGATCGTCAACGGCGCTTAGAATTTCTTCTATGCTAAAATTATTTTCCATTATGTACCTACTTTAAAAAGTCTTACCATATTTGTCATGCCAGCTTTTCCAAAAGGTAAGCCAGCAGTAATCACTACGTAATCATTTTTTTTGATAAATTTAAACTTTTTTATGATTTCTTTTGAAATAGACATCATATCTTTCCATCCGTTAGCATCACGACTATTTATAGATTGAACACCCCAAAGTAACGAAACTTGTCTAGAGACATTTATGTTAGGTGAGATTGTTACAATCTTTGCAGCAGGTCTCATTGCAGATACTAACTTTGCAGATTTACCTGAATTAGAAAAAACAATAATTGCTTTAACATCTGGATTGTAAGCAATATCTTTAACTGAAAGCAAAATTGACTTTACAGGATCTTTATTTGAAATTATTGAATTTTTGAAATCTTCAATATGTTTTCTTTTATATTTTTCTGTAGATAAAATAGTTTGTGTCATTGTTGAAACTGCTTGAGTTGGAAATTTACCAATAGCTGCCTCAGCAGATAACATTACCGTGTCTGCTCCTTGAAAAATTGCTGTAGCAATATCATTTATTTCCGCTCTAGTAGCAGTATTATTTTCAATCATACTTTCAAGCATCTGCGTAGCAACAATGACAGATTTTGAAAATTGTGAACATTTTTTAATCAAACTTAATTGAACTTTAGGCACTTCACTGTGTCCAATATCTATCGCTAAGTCTCCACGAGCAATCATTATAGAGTCTGTTGCTTTTATAATTTTTATTATATTTTTTAATGCATGTTTATTTTCAATTTTAGAAATAATTCCCATGTCTTTTCTAATTAATTTTCTAGCTTCAAGAATAAGTTTCTCATTTTGAAGATATGAGAGAGCTATCCAGTTACAACCAAGTTTTTTAGCAGTGTTAATATCTTTTTTATCTTTCAAAGTTAACTTATTAAAAGCAATATCAAAATTTGGAATATGAACACTCTTGTTATTTTTGATATAACAATTTTGGCTTTTGCAAATAGTTTTAACTGCTAAACCTTTCTTACTTATGACAACAAAAGTAAATTTACCATCATCAATTAAAATTTTGTTTCCTTTTTTTAATTTTTTTAAAATTTTAGGATAAGGAAAATTTATTCTTGTATTGTCACCTAATAATTTATTATTATCAAAAATAAATTTTTGATTAAATTTAATTTTTTGATTATCATTTTTAATTTTCCCTACTCTAAGTTTGACGCCTTGCAAATCAGCTATTAAAGATAATTTTTTTCTAGTAGATTTTTCAATTTTTCTTATTCTCGAGACAATTTTTTGAATTCCATTTGTATTGTGACTAAAATTTACTCTGAACGCATCTACACCAAGACTCACTAATTGTTTGAGTCTTGTTTCGCTATAAATTGCCGGACCGAGTGTAGCAATAATTTTTGCTTTTTTTTCCATTAAGAGATTTTTATGTTATAACATCTCTCGCTTCAAAAAAAAGTATTTAAGAAAATTAAATGAGTAATAAAAGAATTGGAATTTTAACTAGCGGTGGTGATTGCGGTGGATTAAACGCAGCGATAAGATCTATATTTTATAGAGCTAAAAACAAATATAATATGGATGTTTTTGGCATTAAAGATGGAACAGCAGGGCTAATGCAAAGACCTGTTTCTGCAATTCAATTAAATCACAAAACATTTTCTGGATATTTATTAAGACAAGGTGGAACCTTTTTAGGCTCAACTAATAAAGGCAACCCTTTCAAATTTCCAACGAAAGAAGGTAAGATTACAGATAGATCAAAAGAAATCATTGAAGGTTATCATCAAATGAAATTAGATGGCTTAATTATAATAGGTGGAGATGGAAGCATGCAAATTCTTAAAAAACTTGCGAAAGAAGGTGAAATGAAAATAGTGGCAATACCAAAGACAATAGATAACGATGTAGGAGCTACTGAGAGTTCTATTGGTTTCCATACAGCAGTAGACGTTGCGACACAAGCCTTAGACAATCTTCAATCAACAGCTGCTAGTCATAGAAGATCAATGATATTAGAAGTGATGGGCCGAGATGCAGGACATATAGCACTTAATGCAGGAATAGCAGGGGGAGCTGATGTAATTTTAATACCTGAGATAAAATATTCAATCGATGGAATAATAAAAAAATTAAACTCAATGAAGAAGCATGATATTCAGCACTCATTGATTGTAGTAGCAGAAGCAGTTAAGAAAGAAAATGGTAGCACAGTATTACATAAATATATGGATGGAGAACAGAGATTAGGAGGTATTGGTGATTATATTTCACAAGAATTGATGAAAAAAACAGACGTTGAATGTCGAGTGACTTCATTAGGTCATGTTCAACGAGGTGCACCACCTACTGCTAGTGATAGAATTTTAGCAAGTGCTTTCGGAGTTTATGCTGTAGATTTACTTAATCAAAAAAAATTTGATCGTATGGTAGCTTGGAAAGACAGAAAGGTTGTTGATGTTCCTATAGATGAGGGTATCCGCACATATAAAAATGTTGAAAGAAAAGATTCATTGGTTGAAACTGCATTGTCACTTGATATTTATATTGGAGATGAAATTTAATGACTAATAAATCAGCAGATAAAATTGCAAATAAATTAGTTAATGCTTTTTTAAAAAATAAAATTATATCTCCAATTCCAAAAAAATATACAAAAAAGATTTCTAATGCTCAAATATTTAGAAAATTATGTGAGAGCAAAATTAAAAAACCTATTTCCGGATTTAAAGCTGCGGGAACAGGAATACCTGTTCTCAAAAAATTAAAAGAAAAAGAACCATTTTATGCAACAGTTTACAAACATAACGTTTTAAATAATAAAAAAAACGTAAAGATAAGCAAGTTCACAATGGGAATTGAATTAGAAGTTTGTTATATAGTAAATAAAGATTTTTTTAAATTTGAAAAAAAAGTGACAAAAAATAATATAAAAAAATTTATTAATTATATCGCTCCTTGTATAGAAGTAGTAGGTTACAGGCAAAAGAAAAAAGGTATAAATAGTTTAGGAGATCTTTGTTCTGATTTTGGTGCAAATATAAAGTTTGTAGTAGGTGCTAAAAAAAAATTTAAGAATCAAAATGTAAAAAATCTTAAAACTAGGATTTTTAATAAAAAAATAAATCAGTCTGTTAGTGGCAACACAAATACTGTGTATATAAATCCAATGAATTCATTATTATTTGTATTAAAAAAATTACAAAAAGATAAAATAAAACTTACGAATAATTTTTATGTTTTCACAGGCTCTTCTGTTGGTATAGTTCCTATTTTAAAAAAAGGAATTTACAAAGGTGTTATTGATAGGCTAGGTTCCGTCTCAACTAGAATTAATTAGATAAAAAATATCCACCAACTAATAGAACAGTTAAGATACTAATTATTTTTAAATTTTTTAAAATCTTTTCTTTTTTTTCACTTGATACTTTTCTTTGTGATAGAAAATAAATATTAGATTGAGCTTTATTTCTAAATTTAGGCCGCATAGCGTTAGGAATTGACTTATTTTTTATAGGCCTAAATTTTTTTGGGTTAATTTGGAGCATATAGTTATAAACTCTATTTTTGTTAAGTTATCAACATTATTTCTTTTTAGGTGCGACAATAATGAGAATGATAATCATTATCATTATATTGTTAATGATAATCATTATCAAATAATGAAAGGAATATATGAAAAAAACAGTGTTATACAGCTATTTTTTTTTATTTGCATTCGCAAGCAGTCTATTTGCCAATGAAGTAAATATTTTTAGCGCAAGGCATTATGACTCTGATGTTCAACTTTATGAAAAGTTCACTGCTAAAACAGGAATTAAAGTAAACGTTGTATCTGGAAAGTCAGGTGCTTTAGAAAAAAGGATAATAGAAGAAGGAGCTGATAGCCAAGCAGACCTATACATTACAGCAGACGCTGGAAGACTTGGAGCTTTTGAGGCAAATCTTCAAGGAGGGCTAACAAGTTCAGCTATTAAAGACGCTGTACCTAGCAATTTCAGAACGTCAAAATGGACTGGAATAGCAAAGAGAGCTAGAATTGTTTACTTTGCCCCAGAAAGAGTAAGTGGCTCAGAGTTATCTGGATTAACTTATGAGAGTTTAGCTGATCCAAAATGGAAAGGCAGATTAGTTATACGAGCTTCAAATAATATTTATAATCAATCACTTGTAGCATCATTGATTAAAAATAATGGAAAAGGAAAAGTAGCTGAATGGTCAAAAGGTATGGTTTCTAACATGGCAAGGTCGCCTAAAGGAAATGATAGAGCTCAAATACTTGCTGTTGCTGCAGGAGAAGCAGATATAGCAGTAGCTAATACTTATTACTTGGCGTTAATGTTATCTGGAAAAAAAGGTCCAGAACAACAAGCAGCTGCAAAAAAAGTAAAACCTTTCTTTCCTAATCAAGATGGAAGAGGAACTCATATGAACATTAGTGGTGCGGGACTTGTAAAAGGAGCACCTAACAAATCTAATGCGATTAAATTAGTTGAGTTTTTACTAAGCGAAGAAGCTCAAAATCATATTGTAAATAATACTTTTGAGTATCCAATGATCAAAGGTGTGTCTCCACATCCACTTGTTGTGAATATGGGATTAGATTTTAAACAAGATCTAAAAACTAAAGTTGTAAATTACGGAAAAAGACAAGCAGATGCTTTAGAAGTAATGACAGCGGCAGGTTGGAAGTAGTTGTTAATTATATGGGGCAAACAATAAAAAAAGAAATTAACTTGAATAAGTTAAAAACAGGTTGTTCGCCTTGTATGTCAGAAGCTAAAAAAATGGAACAAAAAATTTCAAATAGAAGAGTCTCTGAAATTAAAATTGAGGAAGTAAAAGCAATTGTTTCTTCTATGTTTAAAAAGAATTAAAAGTTTGACGTCAATTTCCCTGGTTTAAATGCTAGCTGAATTCTACACTCAAGCCGCTTTAGCCAGGGAATTATTTATGATAATAAAAGCCAATAATGACAAAGTATAATATTTGGTTTTTTAGTTCCGTATTAATTGCACTAATCGTTGCTTTACCAATAATAACGGTTTTTTTTAGTTTTTTTAATGAAACAAGTAATTATTACACAGTTTTAAAAGAGACATTTCTGTATGACTATATTTTTAATTCAATAATAATATTATTTTTTGTTATTATAATCACTTTTGTTTTAGGAATTCTTTCAGCATATTTTGTTTCATTTTACGTTTTCCCTTTTTCTAATTTTTTTAGTTGGGCTTTGATATTAGCGTTTGCAGTACCAGGATATATTTATGCTTTTTCGATAATTGCATTTTTTGAAAACTACGGGACTGCATTTTCAATATTAACTTACTTTTTTGGAGAAAATAATTATAACTTAATTATTCCTAAAATTGATGGAATTTTAGGGGCAATTTTAGCAATCTCTTTTTCACTTTTTCCATATGTATATGTTTTAACTAGAGCTTCTTTTCATTTTCAGTCTAATAATTATATAGAGGTTGGAAAGAACTTAGGTCTTAGCTCCAAAGAAACTCTTTTTAAAATAATTTTACCTTCTGCTAGACCGGCCATAATCGCTGGACTGGCGCTTGTATCGATGGAGTGTTTATCAGACTTTGGTACAGTATCTTTTTTTAGTGTTAACACTTTAACCACTGGAATTTATAATTCTTGGCTTTCTTTCGATGATTTAAATACCGCTAATCAGATATCTTTTATATTATTAGTCTTTATACTTTTTTTATTTTCCATAGAAATTTATTCAAGAAAAGAGGCGAGATACCATCAGCCTGGCAGAGGGTTTAAGCCTATTACTAAAATCAAATTAAATGGAAAAAAAGTTATTCCACCATTAATTATTTGTTCAATAATATTTTTTCTTAGCTTTTTGTTTCCAGTATCTCAAATGATTTATTGGACAATTAAATTCCCTAAATATATTCAGGATATAAATATAATTGATTTAAATATTAATACTTTATTATTAGTGTTATTAGCTAGCATATTTATTGTTTTAATTTCTCTATTCATAAATTATGGAAGCCGAATTTCAAAAAGTAAAATTTTGACATACTTAACGAATTTTTCAGTTTCTGGATACGCAATACCGGGTATAATTCTCGCAGTTGCCTTCATAACGTTTTTTTCAAACCTAAGTGATTTCATCTCTGAAAATTTTGGTTTAGAAAATTCTAAAGGTATTTTTATTGGATCAATCTTAGGATTAATTTTAGCTTACTTTATTAGATTTTTTTCACTTTCTTTTAATGGAATTAAATCAAGTTATGAAAAAATTAATAATTCAATTGATGAAAGTGCTTATCTTCTTGGATATTCAAAAATTAAAACTTTTCTAAAAATACATGTACCTTATCTAAAAACAAATATTATTTTAATTATGCTTCTCATTTCATTAGAAGTGATAAAAGAATTGCCGATTACTTTAATATTAAGACCTTTTAATTTTGAAACTTTTGCTACGCAAGCGTATATTTATGCATCCCAAGATTTAATTGAGGCAGCTTCCTTACCATCTCTCTTTCTTATATTCTGGTCCTCAATATTAATACTACTATCATCTAAATATATACTTTCTAAAAAAAACTAATATAATCTAATGATGTTAGAGAATTTTTTTGAAATTCAAGACGGCAGCTTTACTGCTAGCGAAAAAAATAAAGTAAATAACGTAAACTTAAAAATTAAAGAACAAGGGGAAATAATTTCACTATTAGGCCCGTCTGGAATCGGAAAAACCACTATTTTGAGAACCATTGCTGGATTACAAAAACTATCAAAAGGTGTGATTACTTTAAAAGGGAAAACTTTATCCTCACCAAGTATACATATTGAACCAGAATATAGAAATATAGCTCTATCATTTCAAGATAATTCTTTATTTCCTAATTATAGTGTAATAGATAATATTAATTTTGGAAAAAAAAGATTAAACGGAAATAGCTCATTTTTAGACACCTCAGAGATAATAAACATATTACATATAGAACCAATTTTAGAAAAATTTCCTCATCAAATAAGCGCTGGCGAAGCTCAAAGAGTGTCTTTGGCTAGATCTCTTCTTTCAAAACCGGATTTACTTTTACTAGACGAACCATTTTCAAATATTGATCAGAGTTTAAAAGATGAGATACAAGTATCAGTAAAAAAACTTTTAAAAAGAATTAATTTAACAACTATTATTGTAACTCATGACTCGTATGAAGCTTTTTCAATGGCTGATAAATGCGGGATAATTCTAAATCAACAGTTAAAACAATATGATGTCCCTTACAATGTGCATCATGAACCAAATTCTGTTGAGGTTGCAAATTTTTTAAATAAAGGAGTTTTTATTGACGTAAAAGTAATAGACAGTGAATGTGCTGTTCACAGATTAAAACATTCTGAATTGGGAGAGATAAGAGGTAAATTATCAAATACTTTTCCTTCAGGTTCAAACGTAAAATTACTTTTACAACCTGAGGATTTAATACACGATGATCAAAGTAATTTAAAATTAGAAGTAGTGGATAGAAAATTTAGGGGGACAAATTTTATATATACTTTAAAAACTAGAAAGGGCGAACATTTACCTGTTTTTGTACATTCTCATCATATTCATCAACACGAGAAAAATGAAAAATTTGGCGTTCAATCTCCGATTTATATTGACCACTTAGTATGTTTTTAAGTAAATATAGCAAATATATGCGCCCTTAGCTCAGCTGGATAGAGCATCGGTTTTCTAAACCGAGGGTCGTAGGTTCGAATCCTTCAGGGCGCGCCAAATCAAAATATGAAAAGTTAAAAAACATTTGTTGAATGTCTAATTTATCTTTACAAGATTCATTTAAGGAATTTTGCAAACAAAATAAGTATGAAGAGAACGCATCTCAATTAGAAATAATCGATTTATTAGATGGATTTATAGATTTTAAAAAAACATTATTTAATAGATTTTTTAAAAAAAGAGAAAAACTTTGTTTTTATCTATATGGAAATGTGGGTGTAGGCAAAACAATGTTGCTTGACTTTGTATACGATAGACTAAGAATTAAAAAGCACAGACAACATTTTAATCAGTTTATGGTCAATTTTCATGACTTTAGACATGAAAAAAATGATAATTCGATAAGCAACTTTGTAAAAATTCTTAAGAAAAAATACGATTTAATATATTTAGATGAATTTCAAGTTACTAATATAGTTGATGCAATGATACTGGGTA
>CACIXL010000014.1 GCA_902590625.1 uncultured Pelagibacteraceae bacterium
TGAATTTTTAATATATATTTTTGTATATCTTGAATAACGAGCGGATCTAGCGCAGCTAGAGGCTCATCTAATAAAACAATTTTAGGTTTATTTATCATCACTCTAGCCATCATTAGTCTTCTTATTTCTCCGCCAGATAGAACGGAGGCATTTAATGATCTCAAGTGTTGAAGGTTGAATTCATCTAACAATTTTTCTGTCACCGATTTTTGATTATCCGAGTCTTTGATGAATATTTGTGCAATACCTAAAATGTTATCATAAACAGACATATCAAAAACACTTCGTTGTTGCGGTAGATATCCTAAACCTTCTTTTGCTCTTAAATGAATTGGGATTTTTTCAATTGATTTGTTATTAATAAATATTTTTCCACCTTCAGGAGATTGTTCACCAATACACATTGAAAATAAAGTTGTCTTACCACAACCATTTGGCCCTAATATCCCCACGCATTCTCCAGGAAAAACTTTAAGTGAAAGCTTTTTAAGAATTGGTCTTCCATCAAAAGATTTACTTATATCTTTGACTTCAAAAATAGGATTTCCTTTTTTAAATTTTAATATTCTAAAACCTTTTTTCATTCAAATCTATGTTAGCATTTATTTTACTATTTTTAAAAGAAGTTATATTTAAATTCTGACTCTTTATGTCAAATAAAAGTTTATCAGCGTATATATTCCCTCTAGGATTTGTTATTTTTACATTATTCTCAATTATAATAAAATTTTCTGAATTAGAATACTCAGCTCTACTTGCAGTTAATTTGGCATCATTATAATTAGCTTCAATAGCTTCAAAAAATTTAATGTCCAAAGTTTCATCATTATATTCGGCTTTTTTAGAGTTGACTGTCAGAATTGTATCATCTTTAAAATAAAAAAAAGCATTAACATCTATCATATTTATTAATTCGTTATTAGGCTCTTTAGTTGATGCTTCCCTGGACTTAAGAATATATCTGTTCCCAGAAGCATCTAAGCCAGAATATTGGATATTATAAAAAGTATTTAAATCATTTTTTTTATTTACATCAAGCTCAATCTTATTCTTTAAATTTTGGGAAACTATTTCACTTTTTTTGGAAGTATCACTTTCATTGAAGTATGTAAAAAAGAAAATAAGTAAACCGGTAAAAAGCAAACTAAATTGTATTATTCTTAATTTTTTTTTTCTTTCCATTATCTTAAACCATCTTTTAATAAAAAATGAATATGGATTATTCCTTTAAGAATTTTGTTTTTTTTATTAAAGTGGCTGTCTGAAACAACAAGTAAACTAGTTATTTTCTTTTCATTCATTATTGCCAAAGCTTTAGATGCGGGCATACTCTCATTTATCACCAAAGGATAATTTCTCAAAATTTTATTAATGTTTTTGTCTTTTAAAGGTTTGTTTAGAACTCTTCGAAGGTCACCATCAGTAATTAAGCCTTTAATAAATTTATTTTTGGTTATTACGACAATACCTAATTTTTTCTCATTTATTTTTTTTAGAGCTTGACTAAAACTTTTTTTATAATCAATGATGGGCATTCTTTTTCCAGTGACCATTATATCTTTAGCTAATCTTAAAGCTGTTCCTAAATTTCCTCCTTTATGATAAAGAAAAAAATTTTCTTTAGTAAATTTTTTTTTTTCCATAATTGTTGTTGCAAGACAATCACATAGTAAAAGAGTAAAAGATGTTGAGGAAGTAGGAACAATATTATTTGGGTCAGCTTCTTTTAATTTTGGATAAAGAATTTTTACATCACTTGCTTTAAGTAACATGCTTTTAGGATTTGAAGCAATTCCAATAATCTTTATCCTAATTCTATTTGCAAATTTTAACAAATTAGTTAATTCGTTTGTATTACCAGAGTTTGAAATGACTATAAGAATATCTTTTTTTCCTATTTGTCCAGCATCACCGTGAGAAACCCCAGTTGGATCAACAAAAAAACTTGGTAGTCCTACGCTAGAAAATGTTGCTGCTGCTTTTTTACAAATAAAAGAATTTTTTCCTACACCAGAAAAAATAATTTTTCCTTTGCAGTTCAATATAAGTTCAACTGCACTTATAAAAGCTGAGTTAAAAACTTTCCTGATTTTTTTTAGTTCTTTAATCTGAATATTTGCAGCTTTATTAGCTAAAGATATATAATTTTGTTTGTTCATTAATGTTCAAAAATATCAAATTTAAATCCATTTTGATCAAGTGCGACCCTTGTATCTAAAAAAACTAAACATTTTTTAAATATATCCATTCTTTTTTCACGAATTAACATTTTTTCTAAATCCTCTTTAATCTTGTGTAAGTAAACGACATCATTTGCAGCATACTCTAATTGCTTTTCAGATAACTCATTAATATCTTTATTCCAATCACTGCTACCCTGTCTTTTATCTAAAGATTTGTTACAAAATTCTTGAACTAGATTTTTTAGGCCATGACTATCGGTGTAAGTTCTTACAATTTTGGAGGCAATTTTTGTATCAAAAATATTTTTTACTTTGCATTTTAAAAAAAATTCTAAAGCACTTTTATCAAATCTTAAAAAATGACCTATTTTTAAAATTCTATCATTTTCTAAAACTGAGACTAAATTTGGGGCGTTGTAACTTTTTTTATTTGGTTGAATAATATATACGTTCCCTTTTTCATCACAGATTTGAATTAAACTTAATTTATCTCTCTCCGGGATTTGAAGACCAGTTGCCTCAGTATCAATTGCTATGCTGTTTTTAAATGAAGTAGCTATTTCTGAACTAATGTCCTCTTTTAACTTAGTTATTTTCATATATAAGTTCTAAATACCATGAAAAATCAAATTTGCACAATTTTAGGTGGTGGAGGTTTTATAGGAAGATATCTTGTTCGAAATTTGACCAAGAAGAACTACAGATGTATCATTTCAACCAGAAAAGCCTTTCAAAAAGGTTATTTGAAAACGCAAGCCACTCCTGGTGCTATAGAATTAATTGATTGGAGTCCAAACAGCTTTTCTGGATTAAAGGAGGCCATTAAAAACTCAGATGTTGTTATCAATTTAATTGGTATTCTTTATGAAACAAGAAAACAAAAATTTTATGATATTCACTCAATTATTCCCGATGTAGTCTCAAAAATTTGTTCAGAAACCAATGTAAAGAAGTTTATTCACATTTCAGCTATTGGAGCAAATGAAAACTCTAAATCACTTTATCAAAAATCAAAGCATCAAGGTGAAGTAAAGGCTACAAATAATTTTAAAAATACTGTGATATTAAGACCAAGCGTTGTGTGTGGAGCTGAAGATAATTTTACAAATCTTTTTTCAAAACTAAGTATTCTACCTGTTATCCCATTAGTAGGAATAGATTATAAATTTCAACCTATTTTAGTAGACGATGTTGCTGATGCTATAGTCAAAGCTATTGAACTAAAAGGCAATGAAGGAAAAATTTATGAAATCGGTGGACCAAAAGTAATTAGTTTTGGTGATATGGTTAAATCAATCTTAAAGACAATTAATAAAAAAAGATTTGTAATGCCTATGCCTATGCCAATAGCAAAAATTCAAAGCATGATAACTGATTTACTGCCTTTTCCACCAATCTTAACAAAAGATCAGTGCGAGATTTTATCAGAAGCTGATAATGTAGTATCTGATAACAATCTTACTTTAAAAGATTTAGATATTGAACCGTCAGATGTAGAAGAGACAATGAAGAAATGGCTATGGAGATATAAAGATGGAGGTCAATTCGCAAAAGCTTAAATGAAAAGTATTTCTTTATTTTCTGGATACATCTATTTATTTTTAGGAATAGTTACTGGTATTGCATCAAATGGCTTTTTAAAAACTACCGAAGGATTTACAAAACTTAATCCAACTATATTTTGCCTTATAAGTATTATTGTATGTATATTTTGTTTATCTAAAGCCATGACAATAATTCCGGTTGGATTTACTTATGCAACATATGGTGCTTTAACTATTACTGCAGTAACTTTGTTTGGTATATTTAAATATAATCAAACACCCAATCTTTACGGAACTATTGGATTAGTTCTAATTATCTCTGGAGTAATACTTTTAAACCTTTTTGGTAGAATAAAATAAAACCCTAGGTAGAATCTAAAATTAATTAGCGACTCCTCTTTATATATCTTTTGTGCTAGATTTTTTTCTTTTTAAAGAAAACGGGGGACATTCAAAATGAAAACAATAAAAGCAATAATTGCTTCGTTGGCACTTTTCGCAATGTTTGCGGGAACAGCTGCCCAAGCAAAAGTAGAAATACAATGGTGGCATGCTTTTGGTGGAAGACTTGGTGAATTACTTGACGAACAAGTAAACAAGTTCAATGCATCACAAGATAAATACACTGTAGTTCATACTAGAAAAGGTAATTACTCAGAAACTCTTAACGCTGGTATCGCTGCATTCAGAGCCGGTCAACATCCAAATATCCTTATGGTATTTGAAGTTGGAACAGCAAGTTTAATGGCTGCAAAAGGAGCTTATGTTCCTATGTACCAACTAATGAAAGATGCTGGTCAAAGATTTAATCCTAAGGGATTTGTTTCTGCTGTATCTGGTTATTACACAACAACAGATGGCAAAATGTTATCTATGCCGTACAACTCTTCTACGCCAGTTCTTTGGGTAAATAAAGACTTGATGAAAAAAGCAGGTTTAGATCCAGAGATGGACTTAAGTACATGGAAAAGAGTTGGTAACGCACTTGATGCCGCAAAAGCAAAAGGTATTGATATGCCTTTCTGTACTTGTTGGCACAGTTGGGTTCACCTTGAAAACTTTTCAGCGTACCACAACATACCGTTTGCGACTAAATCAAATGGATTTGCTGGTTTAGATACTGAGTTATCTTTCAATAGCCCAGTACACATCAAGCACATTCAAACTTTAGGTAAATGGGCACAAGAAGGTAAATTTAAGTATATGGGTAGAAGAAATGAAGCTGGTAAAAATTTTAGAGCCGGTGAATGTATGTTAATGACAGAGTCTTCTGCTGGTTATGCTGGTATCAAAAAAGAAGCAAAATTCGAATTTGGTATTAGACACTTACCTTACTATGGAGCAACAGAAGCACCTCAAAACACAATTATTGGTGGTTCATCTCTATGGGCATTATCTGGAAAATCTAAAGAAGAGAATAAAGCAACAGCAGCATTTTTAGCTTTCTTATCGAGAACTGATATTCAAGCTAAGTGGCACCAAGACACTGGTTATTTAGGTGTTACCACTGCAGCTGCTTCAGCTACTAAAAAGTCAGGGTTTTATAAATCAAATCCTGGAACTGATTTAGCAGGAATACAGATGATGAGAAATAAAGTTACTCAAAACTCTAAAGGCTTACGTCTTGGATCTTTTGATCAAATAAGAGGAATTATTGATGAAGAGATGGAAGGAGTTTACAACGGCACTAAAACTGCTCAAGTAGCTTTAGACAGCGCTGTAAAAAGAGGTAACGTTCTTTTAAGAAGATTTGAAAGAGCAAACAAGTAAATCAATTTAATGTATCAGGGGCGAAAGCCCCTGATATACTTCTTAAGATCAAATGGAAAAAAGAGTTTTTTTTAAAGGCTGGTGGTTACCAGCACTGTTAGTTGCACCTCAGCTACTGATTTCTTTTGTCTTCTTTTTTTACCCATCAGGACAAGCCATTTGGAATTCTTTATTTCTACCTGATCCTTTTGGATTAAAGACAGAATTTGTAGGTTTAGATAATTTTAGATTTTTATTATCCGACCCTTATTATTTAGCAAGTTTTAAAACAACAATAATTTTTTCAACGGCAGTATCCGTTTCGTCAATGGCTTTAGGTTTATATTTAGCTGCATTAGCAGATCGATTAATTAAAGGAGCTGGTGTTTATCAAACCTTGTTAATTTGGCCTTATGCGATAGCACCCGCTATTGCAGGAGTGTTATGGTTATTTATGTTTAATGGAAACATTGGTTTAGCTTCTTATTATCTTAAAGCTTTAGGTTATGAATGGAACCATACGTTAAAAGGTGATCAAGCCATGTTTTTAGTTATTTTGGCCTCATCATGGGGAAGAATAAGTTATAACTTTTTATTTTTTTTAGCAGGACTACAAGCTATTCCAAAATCCATTATTGAAGCGGCTGCGATAGATGGAGCTAGTTTTTGGAAAAGGTTTGGATCGATTGTGATACCTCTACTTTCACCGATTACATTCTTTTTATTAGTCGTAAATATTGTTTATGCTTTCTTTGATACTTTTGGAGTGATTCACACCATTACTTCTGGAGGACCTGAACAGTCGACCACTATTCTTGTTTATAAAGTATTCTCAGACGGTTTCGTAAGCCAAGACCTTGGATCAAGTGCAGCTCAATCTGTAATTCTTTTAGTGTTAGTTGGAATTTTAACCGTCATTCAATTTAAATATATAGAGAGAAAGGTTCATTACTAATGGTTGAGAAAAAAAGAACAGGTTATTGGCTAACTCACCTTGGATTAATTCTTGGGGTATTATTTATATTCTTTCCAGTTTGGTTAACTTTTGTTGCATCCACTGTAACACAAGATGCAATTATTTATCCTCCATTACCAATGTTACCAGGAACAGAGTTCTTTGAAAATTATGCAAACGCTTTATTTAGAGGTTCACCAGAGGGATACGGAGCCAAAGTTCCTGTGATAAAAATGATGATGAACTCTGCAATCATGGCAATTGGAATTACAGTTGGAAAAATTATCATTTCATTATTATCAGCTTTTGCATTTGTTTATTTTAGATTTCCTTTTAGAAATTTATGTTTCTGGTTAATCTTTATTACTCTGATGCTTCCAGTTGAAGTAAGAATAGTTCCAACTTATGAAGTAGTTGCAAATTTAAATTTATTAAACTCTTACACAGGTTTAATCTTTCCATTAATTGCATCAGCGACAGCAACTTTTTTATTTAGACAATTTTTTATGACCATACCTGATGAAATGGTTGAAGCTGCCAGAATGGATGGCTGTAGTCCAATGCGTTTCTTTTTTGATATATTAGTTCCAATTAGTAAAACTAATATTGCAGCTTTATTTGTAATTTTATTTATTTTTGGTTGGAATCAATATTTATGGCCGCTATTAATGACGACCGATCCTGACATGAGAACTATTGTAATGGCTATAGACTCAATGATACCTACAGGCGATGATTATGCACACTGGCCAACGGTTATGGCAACAGCAATGTTAGCTATGGTTCCACCAGTCATAGTAGTAATCAGTATGCAAAAGTTTTTTGTTAAAGGTTTATTAGAAAGCGATAAATAATGTCTCAAATTAGTTTACAAAATTTAAAAAAATCTTTTGGGAAAACTCAGGTTATTCATGATTTGAGTATAGATGTAAAAGATGGTGAGCTGATTGTAATAGTTGGACCGTCAGGTTGCGGAAAATCAACATTGTTAAGAATGGTTGCGGGGTTAGAAGATGCAAATGAGGGAAATATTTTAATTGATAATAAAAAAGTAAACGAGCTTGAGCCAATGGAAAGAAACATTGCAATGGTGTTCCAAAATTATGCTCTTTATCCTCACATGACTGTTTTTGGTAACATGGCTTACGGCTTAAAAATTGCAAAAGTGCCGAAAGAAGAAATTGAATCAAGAGTTCAAAAAGCAGCTGAAATTTTAGAGTTAGGAGAATTATTAGAGAGAAAACCTAATCAATTATCTGGAGGACAAAGACAAAGAGTTGCCATGGGAAGAGCTATCGTTAGAAATCCTGTAGCCTTTTTATTTGATGAACCATTATCAAATCTTGATGCAAAATTAAGAGTTCAAATGAGATTAGAGATTAAAAAACTTCAAACTCAATTAAAGACTACTTCTTTATATGTAACGCATGATCAAGTCGAAGCGATGACACTAGCAGATCGAATGATTGTAATGAACGAAGGTAATGTGGAACATATTGGAACGCCTTTAGAAGTTTATACAAAACCCAAAACTTTATTCACGGCTCAATTTATTGGAAGCCCAGCAATGAATATTTTAAAAGGGAACTGCGAAAATAATAAAGTGAGTTTTGCAAACAAAGCTTCACTTTCAATTAATTCAAAATTTAATGGACCTGTTAATGTTGGTATGCGACCTGAAGATTTTGAATTAGATCCAAATGGTCCGATAAAATTAAAAGTTGAACTTGTAGAACTAATTGGAGCGAATACACTTATTCATGGTAAACTTGAAAATAGTAATGAAATTTTAGTTGCAAGTATCTCAGGTGTTGTTAAAGAAGATACTATTGGAAAAAACATAAATCTTTCCATTCAAAATGACAAACTACACCTGTTTGATACTAATACTGATTTGAGGATTAATTGATCAATCCATTTTTAACGAAACCTAACTACATAAGAATATACGGCCACAGGGGAGCAAGAGGTGATATTGTTGAGAACTCTATATCAGGGTTCAAATACACATTTGATCTAGGCATTAAAGCAGTTGAATTTGATGTTGTAATTTCAAAAGATAATATTCCAACTATATTTCACGACTACAGATTAAATCCAGATCTAGTTAAAGATGCTTCAGGAAACTGGATTACAGACAAAACTATGAAATTAGTAGACTTAACTTATGATGAAATAAGTAAGTATAATATTGAAAGTATAAAGCCTGAAACAAAGTACGCAAAAAGATTTAAAAATCAAAAATCCGCTAAGGACGAGAGAATACCTAAATTAACAGATTTTTTCAAATTAGTTACTGAAGATAAATATAAAGACGTATTTTTAAATCTAGAGATTAAATCAACTCCTACACAAGAAAATGTAACACCTGATCCAGAGAAAATGGTTTCCTTAATTCTCAAGGATATAAAAGATTTTAAACTTGAAGATAGAACTTTAATCACTTCTTATGATTTTAGAATTCTTTACGCTCTTAAAAAACAAAATCCAAATATTTTAAGAGGATTTATTACCCTTCAACAAGGTCTTTCAATAACGAAAAAGAATATTTATGAAAATTCTCCTTGGATGGTTAAAAACTATCCTATGGAAGAATTATTTTTACTTCCTAACATAATTAAATCATTAGAAGGGCATGTGTGGAGTGCTTTCTACCGAGATGTTACAAAACAAAATGTAGAATTAGCACATAAGCATGGTCTTGCCACATGTGTTTGGACAGTAAATAGAGAACAAGATATTATTCGAATGATTGAATACGGTGTAGATGGAATTATAACTGACTATCCAAAAAAAGTTCAAGAAATTTGTAAATCTAAAAATATTTCTTGGTTTTAATTCTAAAACTTGATTTTTTTACCTTCTTGATATAAATACACGCATGGCAAAAAAAAAATATCAAAGAAATTGGCTAGAAAGAAAATTGGATGAGTATAATCATACAATGGAACTTATTAGGACTATTCTGCCTTTTTTAATCCTTTTGCTACAAATTTACATACTTACTAAACTCATTTAACACTTAGCCAAATATCAGCTATAATCTGATAATGACTTTATTGTTTTTATCATTAGCAGCTATTATCGCTATTGTTGTAATTTTAGTATCCGCAAAACATATAAAAGCTGGATTTGAAGCAAGAAGTGAAGTTAAAGACCAAAAGACGAGTGAAAATGTTAGCCAAGAAGACGAAGAAATTTTAGATAAATTAAAAGAAAAAAACCTATCTTCTGAAGACCTTAAAAAAATTTATGAAGATCTTCAGAAGAAAAAATAGTCTTGATTATTAAAATAATCCTCTAGGAATTATAAAGTAATGTATCGCAAGCACGATTGCTACCGAAACACTTAATCCAAATATCATTTTAACAAAGTCTTTTCCAATTAGTGGAAAGACATATTTGAATTTATAATCCTTGTTCATAGTTGAAATCGCAAGTTCACGACCGCATAATAAACCAACGAAAACCCATGTAGTTGACATTGGTAAATCATTCAACTCTTTGAAGTAGAAAAGAACTGCAGCATAAATCACGTTGATGATCGTTGCTGATCGAGCGTATCTCGTTCCAGTTTTTTCTAATACAACCTGTTGTATCGAGCCACCTCTAATATAGAAGATATAAAAAAGTAGAACGGTAAAGTATGTTATTACAATTAAAAGTAATGAAAAATCTAATTGTCTAGGTAAGTACACAGCAATGTTTGCAACATCATGTGATAACCAAACCCACCATAACCAGCCTGAAGATACCCAAACTGAATTTCGCCAAAAAGCAATCCATTTATCTCCTTTAACTTCATCAAGTTTCTCATTAATAAATTTAGAAACTGCAATCCAACAGAAGTAAGCAACTGTTGCCGCTATACCATAACCTACAATACTTTTTACAAGCATTTTTTCCAAAACAACTGTTGAGGCAAAGGCAGATAAAACTAAAAAAGTTGTAGATACTGGAATACCTATTCTTGTTAGTAGCAATAGAATTCCAGGCGCAACTGCATGGTACCACTGAATTTCTTGGAAAGGTATTCTTGTTAATCTTCCATAAGAAATGTCTCCATCATAACTGTACCAGCCCCATGTTATTGCAAAAATCATTACTAGTGATGCAGCACTTGCGAGCGTGTACCATTTAAACCATTTTTGTTTTGAGGCAATAAAAGTTCCGAGTGTTTGTATAGAGTCGTTAGCGATTACACTATAACCTGCTAATCCGAACCCTATAATCGTGTATATTAACGTAAGTTCCATATTATTTCCTTTTTGTCATTTTTTTATTGTTATTCTTGACATCCGAATCGTCATACTTAATAGAACTTTTAAAGGATGTTAAAAGTAAATCTAGTAAAGAATTTATTAATTTTTTTTTTGAAAAGGTCTTGGATCGCTTATAAAAATTATTTGACTATTTGCAAATAAATTATCTGTTATTAAGAATATTTATCTTAAAAATTTAATAACATTATATTTCAAAAACTTAATTAAAAATAAACTAGTTTCACGTGTTCATTTCACGGGATTATTTTTTGTAAAAAATTTTCTGAATTATAAATAAAGCTAACAAACCACCGATAATTTCTGCAACTATGTAAGTAGGTGTATTTAAATAGTTTATACCTGTAAATGTATCAGTGAAAGTTCTAGCTAATGCAACCGCAGGGTTAGCAAAAGAAGTTGATGAAGTAAACCAATACCCAGCAGCAATATAAGTTGCAACGGATGCAGCAACTGCAACAGTTCCATTTTTAAGTGAACCAAATATTATGAAAATTAAACCAAAAGTTGCTATAACTTCTGCAATAAAAATATTAAACCCTGGTCTAGCTTTGCTTGATAATTCTATAAAGGGTAAATCAAACATAAAATTTGCGAGCATTACTCCCAATAGACATCCTAAAATTTGGGCACTTATATAAGTAAAAATTAAGTCTTTTTTAATTTTTTTTGTGAAATACATTGTCATTGTAACAACAGGATTAAAGTGAGCTCCAGAAATATTTGCAATTGAATTAATTAAAACAAACAATCCTGCACCAGTGGCAAGAGTATTAGCTAATAACATGACTGCAAAGTCTCTAGTCAAATTTTGAGCCATTATCCCGGAACCAACTATGATCATGACTAAAAAAGTACTACCTATAAATTCACCTATAAATATTCTATTTTTCATTGAATTAACAATTGATAGAATCCTATTAAAAATAAAGGAATTTGTAATCCGAAGTTTGTAAGAATAGCTTTATCTTTTGAGAGAAAACCAGCAATTGTCCAGCCCACAACTCCAGCACCATGAAACATAATATTAATAGGGTACATATTAAGATTGGTAAGCAGTATTCCTGTTAGTACTAAAAAAGTGCTTAACCACTTAAGGTATTTTTTAATAAATTCCATTTAAGTTTGAATTAACCTGAGGCCTTAACTTTTTTCTCAATAAATTCTGGAATGTCATCCTCTTTATCAAGAACCTCTTCTTTTGTACCTTTAGGTTGAAATGCATATAATACGTGTAATTTACAATATGGGAATTCTCCCTCAGGTTTCCTTCCGCAGAAATAAAACTTTTCTTCATTGGGGTGCCCTATAGGCCATTTACAAGTTTGATCAGTTAACTCCTCTAAAGATTTAGGGTTTTCAGGTTCAAAATTTTTATCAAGTAAAATTGATTGAAATTTAGCTTTTCTAGACGTTGGTGCCGGGCCTCTTCGTGTAGGTCTATTTACAGGTGTTGAAGATTGACTAGATTGTTTAGATGGGGCTCTTGCTTCTAAGTTTAATCTATGGGCTTTACCTATAACAGCGTTTCGCGTTGTGTCTCCAAGAGCCTCAGCAATTTGGCTTGCAGTATGGCCTTTAGACCAAAGTTCTTTTAATTTCGCGACTTTTTCTTCTGTCCAACTCATAGTATATAATTACAATATTTAGTAATTATGAAAAACTTAGGACATAATATTGGGGTTTAAAACATTAAAAGACCTTAAAGCTGTGAGTAGTTTTAGTTGTGCACAGTTTTTTTAATAAGAGGTTATAAGACTATCAATGGTTGAAATTACAAAAAAATATAAAATTGGATCAAGAAGATTTGGATTAATAAATTGGGTTGGAGCTTGGACTTTATATAAAAAAGAAGTCTTAAGATTTTTAATTGTTTGGATACAAACTATTTTTTCTCCACTTATTTCATCTTTACTCTTTTTACTTGTTTTATCTCTAGCAATAGGCGCAGATAGAGGAGATGTTTTAGGTGTGCCTTTCATATCTTTTTTAGCGCCTGGGTTGATTTCAATGCAAGTCATTCAGCAGTCGTTTTCTCATTCATCTTCATCTTTCATGATTGGAAAAATACAAGGAAATATTGTTGATTTACTTTATGCGCCATTATCAGCAACTGAGGTTACCATTTCAATTGCACTTGCAGCAGTAACAAGAAGTGTGATGATAGCGATAGTTTCCATTATTGTATTTAAACTAATTATAGATATTGAGATCACAAATTATTTTTTACTCGTGGTTTTTACTTTGCTCTCTTCTTTTATACTTGGAAACATCGGAATAATAGCAGGTTTATGGGCTGAAAAATTTGATCACATGGCAACGGTAACTAATTTTGTGATTGTTCCTTTATCTTTCTTATCGGGTACTTTTTATTCAATTGAGAGATTACCTGAAGCTCTTCAAATTATAAGCAAAGCTAATCCATTTTTTTATATGATAGATGGTTTTAGATACAGTTTTATAGGAAAAGCTGATGGATCAATATTTGTTGGGTTGATATACTTATCAGTATTAAGCTTTGTTAGCTGGTTTGTTACTTATTTATTGTATAAAAAAGGATATAAAATCAAATCTTAAAAATGAGTGCAATATTAAATACATATAATAGAAAAAAAGTTGCTTTTACTAAAGGCAAAGGCTCTTTCCTTTATGGGACAAATGGAAAAAAATATTTGGACTTTGTTCAAGGAATAGCCGTGAATTGTTTAGGTCATGCAAATAATTATTTAATTAATTCAATTTCTAAACAATCTAAAAAATTATGGCATGTATCTAATGCATTTATTATTCCTGAACAAGAAAGATTAGCCAAAAGATTGAAACAAAAAACATTTGCTGATTACATTTTCTTTCAAAATTCAGGAGCTGAAGCTACAGAGGCAGCAATTAAATTTGCGAGAAGATATTTTTATTCAAAAGGTCAATCAAGAAAAAATAGAATTTTGTGTATTAACAATAGTTTTCATGGAAGAACGCTAGCAACTATTTTTGCAAGTAATAGCAAAAAAGCTATAGAAGGTTTTGGACCCAAGGTTGATGGATTTGATCATTTTAATTTTGGTGATCATAAAAGTTTAGAAAAATCTATTACAAGTAGAACTGCTGCAATTATGGTTGAGACTATTATGGGAGAGGGTGGAATAAAAGTAATACCAGATTATTGTTTAATAGGATTAAGAAAATTATGTAATAAAAAGAAAATTTTATTAATTTTAGATGAAGTCCAGTGTGGAATAGGAAGAAGCGGAAAATTTTTTGCATTCGAACACGCAAAAATAAAACCTGATATCGTACCAATAGCAAAAGGGATAGGGGGCGGTTTTCCAATTGGTGCTGTACTAGTGAATAAAAAAGTAGCATCGGGAATGAAGCCAGGAACTCATGGTTCTACGTTTGGAGGAAATCCTTTAGCAATGAGTGCCGGAAATGCCGTAATGGATGTAATGTTTAAAAAAGGTTTTCTGAACAATGTAACTAAAAACGGAAATCATTTTTTAAAAGGTCTTAAGAAATTAAAAGAAAAATATCCAAAAATAATTAAAGAAGTCAGAGGAAAAGGTTTATTGATTGGACTTTGTTTACACACAGATCAAACTAAATTTATTCAAAAATTAATGGACAATAAGCTTTTAACCATAAGAGCTGCTGAAAATGTAGTCAGACTTTTGCCTCCTTTAAATGTCACAAAGCAAGAAATAAATTTAGGTTTAAAAATATTAGGTAAGGTTTGCAAAAACTATAGATGAAAAATTTTATAAATATATCTGATCATTCATCCAACGATCTAAGAGCTATTATCGATGAGGCTAAAGCTAGAAAGCTTAAAAGACAAAATTTGAATAAATCTGCTCCAGATGAAGATAAACCTTTTGAAGGAAAATCTATGGCGATGATTTTTGAAAAGCCTTCGACAAGAACTAGAATGTCTTTTGACATAGCTGTTAAGCAATTAGGGGGCTCATCAATTGTTTTAAATCCAGATGGAATACATTATGGCAAAGGCGATGAAACACTTAAAGATACTGCAAAAGTTTTGACTGAATATGTTGATATCGTAATGTTAAGAACATCCTCTCATAAAAATCTTGAAGAGTTTGGAAAACATTTAGATATTCCGATTATTAATGGTTTATCAGATATTGGACATCCTTGTCAGATCATGTCAGACATTCTTACTTACGAAGAAAGCAAAGGAACTATTGAGGGTAAAACAGTATCTTGGCTTGGAGATGGAAACAATAATATGTCTAACTCTCTAATCGAAGCCGCAGGAAAATTTAAATTTAATTTAAGTATCGCTTGCCCCAAAAAATATTCTCCGAATAAGAAAATACTATCTTGGGCAAAGAAAAATAAGGTGAAACTTATTGTAACGACGAAACCAGAAGAAGCTGTGAAAAATTCAGACTGTGTGATGACTGATAAATGGGTTTCAATGAATGATAAAGTTAATAAAAAAGTAAAGAAAAAAATCTTAAAACCTTTTCAGGTAAATAAAAAATTGATGAGTAAAGCTAATTCAGACGCAATTTTTATGCACTGTCTTCCTGTAGGAAGAGGCGAAGAGGTAACAGATGAAGTGATTGACGGCAAACAATCTGTAGTTTGGAGACAAGCTCTAAATAGAGTGCATGCACAAAAAAGTATAATAAAGTGGTGCCTAGATTAAGGTAAAGGTTTTGGACTGTTGCTTTTAGAGTTCATATATAAAATTACTGAAGCTCTATCTTTTTCTTTTCGTAATCCTGCAAAGGCCATTTTCGTTCCTTTAATATGAGCTTGAGGTTTGATTAGGTAGCTATTCATTTCCTCATAAGTCCATTCTTTTGCGTGAGCGATCATTGCTTTAGAGTATTTATAATCGCTAACTGATCCCGAAGTTCTACCAATTACTCCCCAAAGATTAGGTCCAATCATATTTTTTCCACCAGCTGCAATTTGGTGACAAGCAGTGCATTTTTTAAAAACTTTTTCTCCGTGTGCAAGATCACCCATTGCCAAAAGAGCTTTTATATCTACAGTTTCTGTAACTTTTGCCTCAGTACTATCAGTGGAAGCATTAATAGCAGCAACTTCTAAGCCTTCAATTTTGTAAGCAGACTCTTTAGGTTTTTCTACATGGAATAAAATATCAGTGAATTTACCAATACCAATAATAATTAGAGCAGTAAGAAGAACCGCGGCTATAATTTTATTTATTTCAAAACTGTCCATAATTTTGATAAAACCTAGGTGACGTATAGCACGACTTTAATAAAAAAACTTAAATTACTTAATTTTTTTTTGCGTCTTTGAGACGCATAATTATGAATAAAACTGTAATAATAATACCTTCACGGTTAGATGCTGTAAGATTACCCAATAAGCCGCTGGAACTTATAAACAACAAAGAAATGATTCTTCATGTTTACGAAGCTGCAAAAAAAACTAATTCAGAGGTGTTTGTAGCAACTCCTGATCAAAAAATTATTGATGTTGTTAATGAAAATAAAGGAAATGCAGTCCTTACATCTATTAACCACCAAACCGGGACGGACCGAGTCTATGAAGTTTTCAAAGGTCACTTAAACAGTAAACCAAATCTAATTATTAATTTACAAGGTGACATGCCAAATATAGAGTCTAAGGACATATCAGATTTAATAAATTACATGCAAAA
>CACIXL010000015.1 GCA_902590625.1 uncultured Pelagibacteraceae bacterium
AAACAAACTAAAAAAATAGGTATAAAAAAAATGAAAAAAAAGTAAATTAAAATCATTTCAAAATAATTTTTCCACAAATTATTAAATTTATTTTTTTCAATATTAATTAGGTTGGTTAAAAAAATTTTTAAGGCTAAAAATAAACCTGAGAAAATAGTAAAAGAAAATAATACTGGCGTTGTTATTAGAAACCAAACAAAAAAATAATGCCAAGGCACAAATTTGGCATTAACAAATTTTCCATTATACAAAACATCGCCCATCCACGGAAAGTTTTTAAACTCATTTATTGCATTTAATAAATTTATAAAACCATGTCCCCATAAAAAAGGCCAAAAAATGTAAAGAAAAATAAAAAAAATAAAAAAGTACTTAAAACAAAAATATATTTTCTTTTTTAAACTTTCTTTATTTGTATCAAGAAAAATAAATAAGACAGTTAAAAAAGGTAAAAAAATTCCAATTACTCTAATATCAGTCATCAGTGCTGAAAAAAATGCTGCAAAGAATATATTAATATTTTTTTGCGAATATAAAAATCTTAAATTAAAAAAAAGAGCAAAAATCAAAAAACTTAAAAAAATTATATCTTTTGGATTATAAAAACTCTGTGCGAATATCCGTGGGGATAAAATAAGAAAAAAGAAACCTATAATTGATAAAGTCTTATCTTTAAATAAATTTAAGCATAAAAAATAAAAACTTATTGATGAAATGAAGAAAATTATAAAAGACATTAAATGTCTCAAAAAGTAAATATTTTGAGAATTTTTTATGCCAAATAATACCTCTAAAACTGCAGCTGGTAAGTCAAAGACAACACCATATACTTTATCAGCATAGTCAAATATATGAGGAATGTTTTCGTAAAAAGAATTTAGATTTATATCTAAACTAAATAATTTTATAATATAGTTAAAAGTTACAAATCCGTTTGTTCTATTAATATTTTCATCAAAGGAAATGCCATAATCTCTGTAAATTGATATTCCAATGATAAAATATAAAACAAAAAAAAGATAAATATGAAAATTTAATTTTAAAAAAGTTTTAATTTTTTCATTATTAAACATTATACAAAAAGATATTAATAATAAGGGTTATATTACTTTTCTAAAAAACTTTTTAATTGTTTTGACCTGCTTGGATGTTTTAGTTTTCTCAAAGCTTTAGCTTCTATTTGTCTAATCCTCTCCCTCGTCACAGAAAACTGTAATCCAACTTCTTCAAGAGTATGATCAGTATTCATTCCTATCCCAAATCTCATTCTAAGAACTCTTTCCTCTCTGGGGGTTAATGAGGCTAATATTTTGGTAGTTGACTCACTTAAATTTGATTGAATTGCTGTGTCTAAAGGTTGTAGTGCATTTTTATCCTCTATAAAATCCCCAAGGCTGCTATCTTCTTCATCTCCTACTGGAGTTTCTAGCGAAACTGGTTCTTTTGCAATCTTAAGGACTTTTCGAACTTTTTCTAATGGCATGGCTAATTTTTTAGCTAATTCTTCAGGTGTTGGTTCTCTACCAAATTCACTCATAATTTGTCTTTGAGTTCTAACAATTTTATTTATTGTTTCAATCATGTGTACTGGTATTCTTATTGTTCTTGCCTGATCGGCGATCGATCGTGTGATCGCTTGTCTGATCCACCAAGTTGCGTATGTTGAAAATTTATAACCTCTTCGATATTCAAATTTATCTACTGCCTTCATTAAGCCTATGTTTCCCTCTTGAATCAAGTCTAAAAATTGAAGACCTCTATTAGTATATTTCTTAGCAATAGAAATAACTAACCTTAAATTAGCTTCGACCATTTCTTTTTTTGCTATTCTTGACTCTCTCTCTCCTTTTTGTATCCTGCTAACTAATTTTTTAAACTCCCCAACTGATAAACCGATTTTTTTACTAAACTCAACTAATCTTTCTTTAATTTCTGTAAAATCTTTTTTATATTTTTTAAAAAAAGCTTTCCAAGTCAAGTTTTCTTTTAAAAACGTTTCAAATTTAGGATTTATCTCATTTCCAACATAATATTTTAAAAATTCTTCTCTAGATATTTTATTATCCATTGCCAGTCTGAGCAAAACTCCCTCTAAAGATACGATTTTTTTGTTCTCTTTGTAATGAGATTGAACCAATTCTTCTACTATGTGAGGAGCTAATTGTAAATTTTTAAAATTATCGACAAGTATTTCTTGAATTTTTTTAAAATTTTTATTTTTAGATACTGAAAGCTCTCGGGAATCTAATAAGCATTCAAGTTTTTCTATCTGGTATTTTTTAAGTTTAGAATAATTTTTATTAAGTGAGTCTAGTATATTTAAAATTTTAGGTTTAATTTCTTCTTCCATTTTTGCAAGTGAAACATTAAATTCATCATCATCGCTGTTTGTGTTCTCATCTTTTTTATCTTCATTTTCATCTTTTGCCTTATCTTTTTTTGATTTAGTTTTTTTGTTTATTTTTAATTCATCATCATCATCTAAAGCCTCAAAATCTTCATAAGTGGAATCGATATCAATAATATCTCTAACTAACATGGATTGATTTTCGATTTGCTCTTTCCACTCATAAATTTTTTTTCCAACTATGGGGCTCTGGGTAAGTGCGTTAATCATTACATCTTTTCCTGCTTCTATTCTTTTTGCAATAGCAATCTCACCTTCTCTTGAGAGTAGTTCTACTCCACCCATTTCTCTCAAATACATTCTAATTGGGTCATCACTTTTATCAGATGTTTTTTCTTCGGTCTGTGATGAAGTTTCTTTCTTCTTATTTGATTGATATTGAGATTTTTTTTCTACTAAAGTGATTTTTTCATCAACTAAAATGATAAATGCCCGCTCTATATTTTCGTTTGTGCTATTTCTTTTCCCTAAAGATTTACTTAGTTCCTCATAAGTAATAAAACCTCTATGTTTCCCTTTATCAAGAAGTCTTTCAAAGGATTTGGTAATGAGTTTTTCAGCCATAATAGAATTGTGGGAATATATATAATGTCTAAGTCTAAAAAATCTATACTTTATTTATTCCCTATTTAGCTGGCTTTTGAGCTTTATCAACTCAGAATAAGAGTTTTCGTCCAAGTTATTAATTAATTTTTGCTCAAGAGATTCTATTTTTCTTAAATTGCTTTGTTCTTTGTGGTCATTTAATAATTCATCGAGTAAATTTGCAACTTCCTCATTTTTTTTATTTTTGATTATTATTTGAATATTTGAATTTTCATTGATCTCTTTAATTATTTTATCGTAATCTTTATTAATTTTTTTATTTATTTCTTCTTTGTCATTTCCTTCAATTAAGTGTGTAGTGATTTCTTTTTTTAAACTCTCATTTTTTTCAGCTAAAAATTCTATTTCTGATAAATCTTCCAATTTTTTTAAGGCTATTTCAAAATAGTTCAGAATTATAAATAAGATAGAAAATTCAATAATTTGTATTCTAGATAAGTCTTTTCTTTTATTATGTAAGAGTTTTGTCTCTTTAAGAATTTGATAATCTTTTTTCTTTTTATAAGTTGTGTATTTATAATTATTTCTTGATGATTGAATTGGAGTTAATTTTTTAATTTTTTCAAGAAAATCTTCTAAAACATATTTTTTAAGAGTTTCATCTTGAATGGAGTATGACAAATTTTTAATTTCTTTCTCAAATTTAGAAATTTCGTAAGGATTATTATGGTCTATTTTACTTATATGGTAGTTCCAAATAAAAGATTGAATTATTTCTTTTTCTTTTAATAAATTAATTAATCCATCCATACCTTTTTGTTTAATATAGTCATCAGGATCTTTGCCTTCTGGCATAATTGAAAAAAAAATTTTATTTTTTTCATTTATTAATGGAAATAATTTTTCTGCAATTCTAAATGCAGCTTTTTGGCCGCTTTCATCGCCATCTAAACAAATTATTGGATTAGAGAAAAATTTCCATATTAAACTTATTTGTCTTTCTGTTAGAGCGGTTCCTGAGTTAGCAATCACATTTTTAAAACCAGATGAGTAAACGCTCACCACATCCATATAACCCTCTACAATTAAAACTTCATCTGTCTTAGATCTTAAATCTTTTGCTTTATCTAAATTAAAAATCATGTTTCCTTTTTTATAAAATTCTGTTTCTGGCGAATTTATATATTTAGCTAATTTACTTTCGCGAATAATTCTTCCACCGAAGGCAATTGTATCACCTATTATATTGTTAACAGGAAATATTGCTCTTGAATTAAATCTATCAGTGAATTTTCCAGATTTTTCATTTTTATAATATAACCCCGTTAAGAGAATCTCCTCTTCAGAATATTTTGTTAATAGTTTTTCATAAAAATTGTTTTGCCAAGGCACGTATCCCAATTGAAATTCTTCAATAATATTTTTTTTTAAACCTCTTTTTAAAAGATATTCTAATGCATCTTGATTATCTGAATTGAATAATTGCTGGTGAAAATAATTTGAGTAATCATTTAAAATACTTTTATAAGTTTGAAATCTTAAATCTTTTTTTTGGTCGAAGTTAGAAAATCTGTAGGGTTGCATTCCTGCTTCGGCTGCTAAAGACCTCACAGCCTCTCCAAAACCAATCGATTTTGTTTTCATTAAAAAATCAAAAATATTTCCATGTTCACCACTGCTAAAACAGTGATAAAATTCCTTTTCATCATTAACAGTAAAAGATGGACTTTTTTCATTCTTAAAAGGTGAAAGTCCAATAAATTCTTTTCCTCTTTTTTTTAATTGAACTGTTTTTCCTACAACTTGAGAAACTTTTAATCTTAATTTTATTTCATCAAGATATTCTTTTGGATATTTCATTTAATTCAAAAGTTCTTTAATAAGTGAGCTGACTTTCGAAAAATCAAGAGTGTCGGCGTGTTTTGATTTTAATATTCCCATAACTTTTCCCATATCTTTCATGGAAGATGCTCCAGAAAATTTTATTGCTTCCTGACATAACTTTTTAGTCTCTTCATCACTTAGTTGTTTAGGCAAAAAATTGCTTATTACGTTAATTTCTTTGATTTCGTTTTCTAGAAGCTCTTTACGACCTGCTTTTTTGTATACTTCACAAGACTCATTTCTCTGTTTAATCATTTTTTTTAAAATTGCCATTATATCGCTATCAACCATTTCTTTTTGACCTTTGGTTCTAGCGGCAATCTCAGCATCTTTTATGGCTGATACTACAAGCCTCAGGGTTGGGTACGTGCTCTTGTCCTTTGCTTTCAGCGCTTCATTAAGTTTTTCGTCAATTTGCTTTTTTAGAGACATGTTTAAAAATTATTTTAATCACAATTCATATCTAAAATAAAAAGAACTTTCTTGACGATTTTATTACTATTTCATATGTTGCGCAAAATCATGTTTATAAGTATTTTACTTTAACTCATGAGTTGTATTTGAAACCTTTTATTCAAAATATAAACTCAATCAACAGTCTTAACAAGATCGATTCTACTGCTATTTTAATTCTACAAAACGGTAAATTTTTTAGAGGCCTAGGATTAGGTTATCAAGGCACCGCTACAGGAGAAGTATGCTTTAATACTTCCATTACTGGATACCAAGAAATTATATCAGACCCATCTTACGCTGAACAAATTATAAATTTCACTTTCCCACACGTTGGAAATGTAGGGACCAATCTGGAAGATCATGAGTCTGATAAAATCTGGACAAAGGGAGTTATTATAAACTCTGAGATTACAAGTCCTTCTAATTACAGGGCACTTAAACACCTAGATGATTGGTTAAAGAAAAATAAAATTGTGGGCATTACTGGCATCGACACAAGAAATCTTACAAATTTTATAAGAGATAAAGGAGCCCCTAAAGGAACCATATCATTCTCAAAAAATAATAAGCTAAATATTAAAAAACTTTTAAGACAAACGCAAAAATGGAGTGGACTTAAAAATTTAGATTTAGCTCAAAAGGTTTCTACGAAAAAAAATTATACTTGGAAAGGTTTTAAAACATGGAAAAAAGAAGCTGGTTTTGAAAAAAATAATAAAAATAATTTTCACGTTGTTACAATAGATTATGGAGTAAAAAAAAACATTTTAAGATATTTTTCAGATTTTAATTGCAAAGTTACAGTAGTTTCATGCAAAACATTAGCTTCTGATATAATTAAATTAAAACCAAACGGAATTTTTCTATCCAATGGTCCAGGTGATCCAGCTGCAACAGGTAAATATGCAATACCAATAATAAAAGAATTAATCAAAAACAATTTGCCTATATTCGGCATTTGTCTAGGCCATCAAATTCTTGCTTTAGCTTTGGGTGCAAAAACAAAAAAAATGAGACTTGGTCACAGAGGAGCAAATCATCCAGTCAAAAATTTAATAAATGGGAATGTAGAAATCACAAGTCAAAATCATGGGTTTGAAGTAGTGAAAAGTAGTTTAAAAAAAAACTTACAAATTACTCATCAATCTCTTTTTGATAACAGTATTGAGGGGATAAAGTTAAAAAATAAACCTGTTTATTCTGTGCAGTACCATCCTGAGTCTAACCCAGGTCCACAGGATAGTGTTTATTTATTTAAAGAATTTATAAATAGTATGAAAAAATATGCCAAAAAGAAAAGATATTAAAAAGATTTTAGTTGTTGGAGCAGGACCAATCATCATTGGGCAAGCTTGTGAATTTGATTACTCAGGAACTCAGGCGTGTAAAGCATTAAAAGATGAAGGATACAAAGTGATTTTAATTAACTCTAATCCAGCAACTATAATGACTGATCCAAATATTGCAGATAAAACTTACATCGAGCCTATTACGATAGAAGTTCTAGAGAAAATTCTTATTAAAGAAAAACCCGATGCAATTTTACCGACCATGGGAGGTCAAACTGCATTAAATTTAGCAATGGAGGCTGAAAAAAAAGGAATTCTTAAAAAATATAAAATTGAACTAATAGGTGCTAATTCAAAAGCAATATCTAATGCTGAGGATAGAAAAAAGTTTAGAAAAAACATGATTGAGATCGGTTTAGATCTTCCTAAGTCAAAAATTGTAAATAATTTTACTCAGTCCAGTCTAGCATTAAAGCAGATAGGATTACCTGCTATCATTAGACCAGCTTTTACTCTTGGTGGGTTAGGCGGTGGTATTGCTAAAAATAAGAAAGAGTTTTTTAAAATTATAAAGAATGGACTACATGAGTCGCCTGTAAGTCAAGTTTTAGTAGAGGAGTGTCTAGAGGGTTGGAAAGAATTTGAGATGGAAGTAGTAAGAGATAAAAATGATAATTGCATCATTATCTGTTCAATAGAGAATGTAGATCCTATGGGCATACATACTGGTGACTCCGTTACTATCGCACCTGCACTTACTTTAACCGACAAAGAATACCAAGTAATGAGAAATGCCTCTATAGCTTGCTTAAGAAAAATTGGAGTAGAAACAGGTGGATCTAATGTTCAATTTGCGATCAATCCAAAAAATGGAAGGATGGTAATTATTGAGATGAACCCAAGAGTTTCGAGGTCATCTGCTTTAGCCTCTAAAGCAACCGGGTTTCCAATAGCAAAAGTGGCTGCAAAGCTAGCAGTTGGATATACTTTAGATGAATTAAAAAATGAAATCACAAAAGTAACTCCTGCCTCTTTTGAGCCTACAATAGATTATGTAGTGACAAAAATTCCAAGATTTACCTTTGAAAAATTCTCAACATCAGCTGCAGTTTTGGGAACATCAATGAAATCTGTAGGTGAAGCTATGGCAATTGGCAGAAACTTTAAAGAGTCCTTACAAAAAGCTTTGGTTTCTCTGGAAACAGGTTTCTCGGGTTTAGATCAAATATTTAATATTAGTAAAGAAAAAATAGAAAAGAAGTTAAAAGAAAATATTCCCAATAAAATTTTACTCGTTGCAGAGGCTATTAGAAAAAAAATCAATTTAAATAAAATACATAATCTTTCAAAAATAGACCCTTGGTTTTTAAGTCAAATTAAAGAGATCATAGATAATGAAATCAAAATAAAGAAAAAAGGTCTTCCAAAAACTTTCAATGAATTCAATTATATTAAATCAATTGGATTTTCTGATAAAAAATTATCAGAACTCACTAACACCTCGGAGACATTAATTAGAAAAAAAAGAACTGCGTTAAAAGTTTTACCAGTTTATAAAAAAGTAGATACTTGTGCTGCAGAATTTAAATCTTTTACTCCATACATGTATTCTACTTATCAAAGGCATTTCTCATCTTATGTAGAATGTGAGTCTGACCCTTCCAGTAAAAATAAAATTATAATACTGGGTGGAGGCCCAAATAGAATTGGTCAAGGAATTGAGTTTGATTATTGTTGTTGCCAAGCTAGTTTTGCTCTGAAAGAGGCTAAGTATGAAACAATTATGGTCAATTGTAATCCGGAGACTGTATCAACAGATTACGATACAAGTGATAGATTATATTTTGAACCCTTAATTGATGAATATGTTTTTAACATAATAAAAAAAGAGAAATCAAAAGGAAATGTGAAAGGAGTAATTACTCAATTTGGGGGTCAAACGCCTATAAAACTTGCAAAATTTTTACACGAAAACAAACTTCCGATTTTAGGTACACAGTATACATCAATTGATCTTGCCGAAGATAGGGACAGATTTAGAAATCTTTTAAATAAGTTAAATTTAAATCAAGCTGAAAGCGGTATAGCAAAAACTTTTCCTCAAGCAATTAAGATAGCTGATAAAATAGGATTGCCCTTAATGGTAAGACCATCGTATGTGCTGGGAGGAAGAGCTATGGAAATAGTTCATGAAAAAAGCCAGCTTAAGAACTTTGTAAAAGAAGCATTTAAAGCAGCAGAAAAAAATCCAATCTTAATTGATAAGTTTATTGATAATGCTATGGAAGTTGATGTTGACGCTATATCAGATGGAAAAAATGTTTTCGTAGCTGGTATTATGCAACACATAGAAGAAGCTGGAATTCACTCAGGTGACTCCGCTTGTAGTCTGCCACCGGTATCTATTAAATCTTTTTTAATAAAAGAAATTGAAAATCAAACAATAAAATTAGCTCTATCGCTCAAGGTCAAAGGATTTATGAACGTGCAATATGCAATTAAAAATGACAAAATATATGTAATAGAGGTAAACCCAAGGGCTAGTAGAACTGTGCCATTTGTTTCAAAAGCAAAAAATTTACCACTTGCTAAGATAGCCTCAAGAGTTATGGCTGGAGAGAAACTAACTAAATTCAATCTAAAAAGTAAAACAAAAGATATGTTTGCAGTTAAAGAAGCAGTATTTCCATTCAATAAATTTCCTAATAGTGATCTTTTACTTGGTCCAGAAATGAAATCTACAGGTGAGGTAATGGGTTTTGATAAAAATTTTGGTATGGCGTTTGCAAAGAGTCAAATTGCAGCCTCAAACTCTCTGCCTAAAAAAGGCTTAGCTTTTATCTCTTTGAAAAATAGTCATAAAAAAGAAGGAGTAGAATTAGCGAAACAATTAATTAAATTAAATTTTAAACTTTGCGGGACTGGTGGAACTGCTAATTATATAAATCAACATGGAATTCAATGTAAAAAAATAAATAAAGTTAATCAGGGCTCTCCTCATATTGTTGATGTTCTTAACGCCAAGAAGATAGCTTTAGTGATAAATACTGGAGGTGGAAATAGTGAAACGCAATTAAGTGATGCGTTAGCTTTGAGAAGAGCTACTCTTGCTAATAAAGTTCCATATTGCACCAACATGTCCACGGCAAAAGTTTGTTTGGAAGGTATAAAATCTCTAAAACTAAGAGATATCAGTGTAACTTCTTTACAAGATATTTAACTTTTTACTTTCCAATCAGTCTGAAAAGTTACGTAATTTATTTGGATACACCTTCTCTCTTTTTTAATCTCCTTTTTTTCCATCCCATGCCAAGTGTTTGGTCCACTTGTAAAGAAATAACCATAATTATGCTTGTAAGGAACAGTTTTAACTTTATTTAGTTTTGCGTCGTAAAAATCTGTTCCTAGATTTTCTGATTCATTATGTAAATTAACAAAAACTATTGAGGACATTAATTTTTCTTCAATATCACAGTGAGGTTTTAACCAAAAACCCTCACGGTCACAAATTACCTCTAGTCTTACAAAAGAATTACTTAAATCTTTTCCAATAAGTGAACCTATCTTTTTATAAACTTCAGGAGATCTCAATTCTTCAATAAATTTTGTTAAGTTAGGAAATTGATTAGAGTTTTCTTTAGTAACATAGCATCTAAGTTTTTTTGCTTTACCTCCATCTTTAATTCCAGCTCGAAAAGTTCCTTCCCCACCATCAAGAGCTCTTGTTCCATCATAGTTCAAATTTTGTTTTCTTGGATCAGCTATATCGGCACTACAAATCTCTTCTATAGCGTTTTGTGTTAATGGCTCATTGATTTCAAAGTGGGTGAATGGATCACTAAATAATTTTGTTCTTGTTTCTAAAGATTTAAATAATTCCATTTTTTTTCATTTTTGTTTTTACTATTGGAGCTATTCTAGTCACTTCATTTAATTTATTATAACTCCAACTTTCAACAGTATTTTCCAATTCTCTTGTTATACCTAAATCTCTTAATTGTGAATAAAATTTTTTAAATCTTCCTGTAGGTTTTAAAGAGTTCATCATTGCAATATAAACTGGTTTGCCAGTCGTAGCTGCTTCTGAAATCATTGACGTAGAGTCGCATGTAACAACAATGTAATTAGAAATTGCTAATGCAGAAAGATAAGCTTTTTTATCAATAGTTTTGACCACATGATGATCAACGTTAAAGGTGTTAAAAGCTTTTTTTAAAATGTTTTCGGGCGTTCTATAAGAGGGAATGATTATAATTTTAAATTTATCTGGGGTGAATAACGTTTTTACTTTATTAAAAAGCTCATGAATTTGCTTTTCAGAATACTTATAATATTTATTAGGACCTCCGATAATAAAAGCTACCAATTCTCTTCTCTTATCTTTTTCTATTCCTAAATATTGAGAGTTGTCCATAATTTCTTTTTTAGTTAAATAATGAATGGCGCCCGTAGTATTGATTACATTTTCACCTTTTAAATTGTCATGTTCTGGGCTTACAATGAGGTCGAAATGTTTAAATGATATTTTTGGATCTTGTATGTGAATGTTAAAAATCTCATTCCCTAATCTTTTTTTTAAAGCCACTGAAGGGATTACACTTTTTCTTCCACATGATATGACTACTTTACAATCACACACGAATTTATTTTTAACCAAATTTTCTGAAATAGGACTAATTTTTGGGGGTATTATATTCCAAAAAGATTTCAGTTCGATTGTTTGGTGTTTAAAACTTAGGCCCAAGGCTTTGGCCAAACCTTCAACTTGGCTTATCATGCCGTGCATACCTTGCGTTAAAAGAAGTGCTTTTAATTCTAACATTAGTTATTATATACCTTTACACGATGAATAATAAATCAACAAAACATACAAAAGTGTTAATTCTTGGATCTGGTCCTGCTGGTTATACAGCGGCTATTTATGCGGCCAGGGCGATGCTTAAACCAATACTTGTTCATGGTTCTCAACCTGGGGGACAATTAACCACTACAACTGATGTTGAAAATTACCCTGGATACGCAAAAGTGATTCAAGGTCCTTGGCTTATGGATGAAATGAAAGGCCAAGCGGAAGCTGTTGGAACAGAAATGATACAAGATCACATTAGTAAAGTTGATTTAACAAAAAAACCTTTCACAGCAACTGGTGATAGCGGACAAATTTACACTGCAGATAGTTTCATAATTTCAACAGGCGCACAAGCTAGATGGTTAAATTTAAAGTCTGAGCAAGAATTCAGGGGTTTCGGAGTTTCAGCTTGCGCTACATGCGATGGATTTTTCTTTAAAGAAAAAGAGGTAGCTGTAGTTGGTGGGGGAAACGCAGCTGTTGAAGAAGCAATGTTTCTAACTAAGTTTGCTTCAAAAGTATATCTAATTCATAGAAGAAATGAATTAAGAGCAGAAAAAATGCTTCAAACAAAATTAAAAGCAAACAAAAAAATAGAAATTATTTGGGACAGCGTTGTTGAAGATGTATTAGGTACAAAAGAGCCTAAAACTGTTAACGCCTTAAAAATTAAAAATGTAAAAGATAATAAAGTTAAAGATCTTAAAGTTGACGGTTTATTTATTGCTATAGGTCATGATCCAGCTACTTCTTTGTTCAAAGATCAATTAAAAATGGATAAAGAAGGATACCTTATAACTCAACCTGACTCGACGGCTACAAATATTCCAGGAGTATTTGCGGCGGGTGATGTAAAAGACAAAATTTTCAGACAAGCTGTTACAGCTGCTGGTATGGGCTGTATGTCTGCACTTGAGGCTGAAAAATATTTATCTGAGTCTAATTAAGGCTATTACAAAAAGATTTAATTCTCTCCATTGCTTTCTTTAAATTATCCATTGATGTAGCGTAAGATATTCTAAAGTAACCTTCTAAACCAAAAGCAGAGCCTTGAACAACAGCTACCTCGGCTTTTTCCAACAACTTTTCTACAAAGTCTTTGTCAGTTTTTAGTTTGGTTTTGTTATTCAGTAATTTTTTGCAATTAGGAAAAACATAAAAAGCTCCTTCAGGACTTAAACAGCTTATACCTTTTATGTTATTTAAACTATCAACAACAAAATTTCTTCTTTCTTTAAAAGAATTTGATCTCTCTAAAATAAAGTCTTGTGTTCCGTTCAGAGCTTCTACTGCAGCTGCTTGACTTATAGATGTGGGATTACTAGTTGATTGGGATTGAATTTTAGCCATCGCTTTAATAATTTCTTTTGGACCTGCAGCATAACCTATCCTCCAGCCAGTCATTGAGTAAGATTTACTCACTCCATTCATGGTTAATGTTCTACTTTTTAATTTTTCAATTTGAGCAATTGTAAAAAATTTAAATCCGTCATAAGTAATATGTTCATAAATATCGTCACTTAAAATATATAAATTTTTATATTTTATTAAAATCTTTGATAAAGCTATTATCTCATCTTTGGTGTAGCCAGAGCCTGTAGGGTTAGATGGAGAGTTTATAATTATCCACTTTGTTTTCTTTGAAACTGCCTTTTTTAATTTTTCTGGTGTTAATTTAAAATTATTTTTTTCATCACATTTAATTATTTTGGGTTTTCCCCCAGCTAACAAAACAATGTCAGGATAAGAAACCCAATAAGGAGCTGGAATAATTACCTCGTCACCTTTATTTATAGTTGCCATAAAAGCGTTATATAAAACTTGCTTTCCACCAGTTCCAACTGAAATTTGATCAAGCTCATAGGATAAATCATTTTCTCTTGAAAATTTTGCTTGGATAGCTTTTTTTAACGCTGGGGTTCCATCCACTGCAGTATATTTTGTATCGCCTTTTCTAATCGCTTCTATTGCTGCTTCTTTAATATTATCTGGAGTATCAAAATCAGGCTCTCCAGCCCCTAAACCTATAACATCCTTTCCAGCAGCTCTCATTTCTCTAGCTTTTGAGGTAACTGCTATTGTAGGCGACGGTTTTATACGTTTTAAACTATTGGAAACTATGCTCATTGAAATTTATAATATAATTAATTTATTATTAACACAAAATGCAAAATACTTATCAAGAAAAATTAGCTGATCTAGAAGTTAATAACTCAAAAAAAATTAAGAAGTTAGAGGGAGGTATTAACTTTAAAATCAAAAGTGACTTTCAACCTAGCGGTGACCAACCAGAGGCTATAAAGCAAATATTAAAAAACTTAAAAGATAACAAACAAGAACAAGTGCTTTTGGGGGTTACTGGATCGGGTAAAACTTTTACAATGGCAAAAGTTATCGAAAAGGCTAATAGGCCAGCTCTAATTCTAGCGCCAAATAAAACTTTAGCTGCTCAATTGTACGGAGAGTTTAAAAGTTTTTTCCCAGATAATGCTGTAGAATATTTTGTGTCATATTACGATTACTACACTCCAGAAGCATATGTTCCGAGATCTGATACTTATATAGAAAAAGAAGCTTCAATAAATGAACAAATTGATCGTATGAGACACTCGGCAACAAGATCTTTATTGGAAAGAGATGATGTAATTATTGTTGCAAGTGTATCATGCATTTATGGTTTAGGTTCTGTAGAGGCTTACTCAAAAATGACAATTACTTTAAAAAAGAATTATGAGTATGAACGGGATGATTTAATTAGAGCTTTTATAAACTTACAGTATAAAAGAAATGATCAAAATTTTTTTAGAGGCACTTTTAGAGTAAGAGGAGAAAATTTAGAAATTTTTCCGTCACATTTGGAAGATAGAGCTTGGAGAATAAGTTTTAATTTAAATAAATTAGAAAAAATTGAAGAATTTGATCCACTTACTGGTGATAAAACTAATGATTATTCCATTATAAAAATTTACGCTAATAGCCACTACATAACTCCTAAACCAACTATCGAACAAGCCATAAGACAAATAAAATCTGAATTGGCTGAAACATTAAAAAAACACAGAGAAAAT
>CACIXL010000016.1 GCA_902590625.1 uncultured Pelagibacteraceae bacterium
TAGAACACTTATTGGGTTGGTGCTCTCTATTTTATTCCTCAAATCTTTTACTAGTTGATAAGGTTGCAATACATATGATCTAATCTGATGACCCCACCCTATATCAGTTTTTTCGGTAGACTCTTTTTGGCTTTTTTCATCTTTTTTTTGTATTTCATATTCATAAAGCCTTGCCTTCAACATTTTAAAACAAGTTTCTTTATTTTTATGTTGAGACCTTTCATTTTGACATTGTACGACAATTTTAGTTGGTAAGTGTGTAATTCTTACTGCGCTGTCTGTGGTATTTACATGTTGACCTCCTGCGCCGCTAGATCTGTAGGTGTCTATTCTCAAATCTTTCTCCTCAATTTTAATATTAATGTCATCGTCAACTGCAGGATAAACCCAAATACTAGCAAAACTCGTGTGTCTTCTAGCTCCACTATCAAATGGTGAAATTCGAACTAATCTGTGCACGCCTGACTCGGATCTCATTAGGCCATATAGATAATCTCCTTCTACTTTGACTGTTGATGACTTTATACCTGCTTCTTCTCCTTTATGTTCACTAATAATTTCATATTTAAATTTTTTTTTATCAAACCACCTCATATACATTCTACGGAGCATGTCTGCCCAATCTTGGCTTTCAGTGCCGCCTGCTCCAGCATGAATTTCTAAATAAATATCGTAATCATCGTTTTCCCCAGACAGAAAACAATTAACTTCGCTTTTTTTAATTTCCTTTAAAATTTGATCAAGTTTTTTATTACAATCCTGCAGAGTTTCTTCATCTTTTTCATTTAGGGCTAAAGTGTGCAAATCTTTAAGATTATTAATATCACTTAGATTTTTTGAATATGAATTTAAAATTTCTTCAAATATTTTCTTTTGTTTAACGGTTTTTTTTACTAGATTTTTATCTTTCCAAAAATTTTCTTGCAAAGAAATTTTTTCTAATTCTTCAATTTTAGCTTTAACATTTTCTTTATCAAAGGTACCCCCTAATATTCTTTAAAGATTTTTCAACTAAAGCTAATTTCGTATCTAAATTTTCCATTAATAAAATTGTCTAAATTTAATTATTTTACCACGGCCCTCAGAGGAGATTAAGTTATTATTGTTCATACTGTTAATATCTCTTAATTTTAATGCCTCTATAATTGATTTTTTTTCACCGGGTGCTGATTTTAAACCTGTATCATAATTTAATGATGTCAAATATATATTTTTTGGGATTTCAAATTCTTGAAAATCATCTTTAAATAAGGCCTTTTCTAAAAAATTTTTAAAAATTGGTAAAGCGGCTTTTGAACCAGTTTCAAATTTTCCTAGAGTCTTAGGTGTATCAAAACCAATATAAACTCCGACGACTAAATTAGATGTGAAACCTATAAACCAAGCATCAAAGTTATCATTTGTAGTACCTGTTTTTCCAGCTAAAGGAACGTTAAGTGATTTTAATTTTTTTCCTGTGCCTCTTTGAACTACTCCTTTTAATATAGATGTCATTTGATAAGCTGTTTCCTCACTTATAACTTTTTCATTATTATTCTCAATTATTGGCATTTCCGAGTTATGATTAATAAATTTATCACAACCAGAACACTTGGAACTTTTTTGTTGGTAAATTGTTTTACCTCTTCTATCTTGTATTCTTAAAATTAGTTTTGGGTCTATTTTTTTACCTCCATTTACAAAAGGTGCGTACGCAGACGTCAAACTCATCAAAGTAGTTTCGGCTGCACCTAGCGAAACAGATAGTAACTCAGGTATTTCATTATAAATATTTAATTTTTTTGACAAATCTAAAATTTCATTTAGACCTAAAATTTTAGCAATTCGAACTGTCATTAAGTTTCTTGAATATTCGATCCCTTTTCGAAAAGTAGTTGGGCCATAAAATTTTTTTCCATAATTTTCCGGCTTCCAATTTTTAAGTCCAACACCTTGGCTTTCGACAAAAGGCGCATCGAGAATAATTGAATTTGGAGAAAAACCTTTTTCTAATGCAGCAGCGTAGACTATTGGTTTGAATGCTGAACCAGGTTGTCTTTTAGCTTGAGTAACTCTATTAAATTCACTTTTTTTAAAATTAAACCCACCAACCAATGCAAGCACATTTCCTGTAAATGGATCTATAACTATAATTCCACCGTTAACTTTTGGATACTGTTTTAGTTTCCAAACATTATTTTCTTTTTTAACAAAAATAATATCACCAATATTATGTGTGTCGGTAATTGTTTTGTCTCTTTTTATAGTCCACTTCAAATTATTTAGTTTTACAGTTCCAAGATTATTTTTTTTCTTCTCATTAATAATTTTAAATCTAATCTTATCAATATCAGTTGAAATTATCTCAGCTAAATGCCAATTTAACGTGGGGTCTAAATTGAATTGAGAAGTTGTTTTTTCCCACCTTTTATTTTTTAGTTTATTAGTTACAGGTCCTCTCCAGCCATTTCTACGGTCATATTCTTCTATGCCTTTTCTAAGTGATTTTAAGGCTTGCTTTTGATAATTTATATTGAGAGGTGTGCTTATGCTTAAACCTTGTGAGTAAAGTTTTTCAAAACCATATTTGTCTTTTACAATACGTCTTACCTCCTCAGTGTAGGAATTTGCTTCATTAACAATAACAATTTTTCTTTTTTTTAATTTTAATTCAGAATTTTTTAAATCGTTAAATTGTTTTTTTGATATGAACTTATTATCATTTAAATTTTGAAGAACTAAATTTCTCCTGAATTTTGCTACCTCAGGATATCTATATGGATTATATTTGCTAGGAGCTTTTGGCAGAGCAGCCAATAGAGCTGCTTCAGAATAATTGAGCTCTTTTACAGATTTATCAAAATATTCTAAGCTTGCGGCTGCTATTCCATAAGTTCCTTGACCTAAATATATTTGATTTAGATATAATTCTAATATTCTCTCTTTAGTATATGCTCTTTCAATTCTAAAAGCTAAAATTGCCTCCTTAATTTTTCTTTTAATAGAAATTTCATTAGAGAGTAAAAAATTCTTAGCTACTTGCTGTGTGATAGTTGAGGCCCCTTCTAATCTTTTGTTTTGAGAAATATTTTTTATATTTTTTAAAACAGCTCTAAGTATGCCTTTAGCATCTATACCGGGGTGATTAAAAAAATTTTTATCTTCAGCAGATAGAAAGGCATTTATCACTTTATCTGGCACTGAATTATAGGGAACAAATAACCTTTTTTCTAAGGCATATTCTGCAATTAATTTGCTATCTTCAGAATAAACTCTGCTTGAAATAGGAGGCTGATAATTAGATAGTTTTTTATAATCTGGCAATCCAATCGAGAAATACCATAATGTTGAAAATGTAAAAAATATCAAAACTGCAAAAAATACAATTAAAAATTTTACAGAAAAATTAAGAAATTTTAACATTTATTATATTTATAATGATAATTCTGACTATCTTTGGGCATAAAATAATTAAACCGTGTATTTATACACAAAAATGTATAAAATGTTGAAATGATAATTTTAATAATATCAAATTCGTCAAATCTAAAAGGAATTCTTAAAAAATGGAAAAAAACTTATATATCGATGCATCGCATCCAAATGAAACACGTATTGTTCTTAAATCAGATAATTCTATTGAAGAATATGAATTTGAGGACAAAAATAATTTAAATTTTAAAAATAATATTTATCTTGCTACAGTTAGTAGGGTTGAGCCCTCTCTTCAGGCAGCTTTTGTGAATTTTGGAAGAGAGCGTCACGGTTTTCTTGCTTTTAATGATATTCAATCTGATTATTATCAAGTTCCCTCAGAAGATAAAGAAAAAATTCGAATTGCTGAAGAAAAAATAAGAGAAGAATTAAAAGATAAAACTCTAGAAAATAATCAAGAAAATACTCAGACAGAAGATCAATCAATAAACAAAGATGAAAAAATTGATGACAGTGAAAATCAGTTGGAAAAAGATAATAAAAAACAAGAATATAGAGAAAAGGTAAAATCTTCGTTTGGCATCAAAAGATATAAGATACAAGAAGTAATCAAACCTGGGCAAGTATTATTGATCCAAGTCATCAAAGAAGAAAGAGGTCAAAAAGGAGCTGCTCTTACAACTTTTATATCTTTAGCCGGCAAGTATATGGTTTTAATGCCTAATACACCAAAAGGAGGTGGAATATCGAGAAAAATTTTTAATTCTTCTGATCGTCAAAAAATTAGAAATATTCTTAATGAAATCGATATACCCAAAAGTATGGGCGTTATTGTAAGAACCGCTGGAGCAAATAAAACAAAAAATGAGATAGAGAAAGATTTTCAAAATACAATTAAAACTTGGGAAGAGATCAAAGATAAAGCGCTAGACTCTAATGCACCGTCTCTGGTTTATGAAGAAGGTGACATAATTAAAAGAACTTTAAGAGATACTTACGATAATGATACGAAAAATGTTTATGTTGAAGGTAACGAGGCCTATCAGAAAGCAAAAAAATTTATGAAAGAATTAATGCCAAGAATGGTAAAAAATATAAAAAAATATAGAGGAAAAATTCCTTTATTTCATTATGCTAATATAGAAAAAGAACTTAATAATATTTTCGAACCAACTGTAAAATTAAAGTCTGGCGGATATTTGGTTATTAATCCAACAGAAGCTTTAGTTTCAATTGATATCAACTCTGGTCAGTCTACAAAACAAACAAATATTGAAAAAACTGCCCTGAATACAAATTTAGAAGCTGCTGAGGAAATAGCGCATCAAATAAAATTAAGAGATTTATCTGGTTTAATTGTCATTGATTTCATTGATATGATGAATTTTTACAATAGAAGAATTGTAGAAAAAAAGATGAGAGAAAGTATAAGAAAAGATAGGGCAAGAATTCAAATTGGAAGAATAAGTAATTTTGGCCTCCTTGAGATGACGCGGCAAAGATTGCGTGAAGGTTCAATAAAATGGGAGACGCAATTATCTCTTTCATCATTTTCTCAAAAAATTTTAAAGAAAATACAGCATTTAGCTTTTACAGACAAAGTAAAAATAATCAATTCCTACGTTCCTGAAAAAGTCAAAACTTTTATCGAGAAGAATTTATTAGAGGAACTTAAATATTTTCAAAAAAAATATTCATTTGAAGTTAAAATTCTTTCTAATGATGAGTTTATTATTCCTGAGTATAAAATTGATTTACTAAATAAATCAAAAAAGAAGATTAATTCGATTGAAAACATAAATTTAATAATTGAAACAAAAAAATTGAAAAAAGATCTTTCTTTAGAAAAAAAAGTCAAAGGAAAGGAAGTATTTAAAAAGAAAGAAAAAATTAAAAAAGCTAAGTCGAAAAAGAAACCGAGAACACTGTGGGTAAGAAGAAAAAAAAAAACTTAAATTAATCCACTTGAAGGTGAACTAGGTGAAGCAAAATTATTCATTTTCATTCTACCAGCTAAAAAAGAATTTCTACCAGAAATAACTGCATCTTTAAAAGCTTTTGCCATTAATATTGGTTTTTTAGAATTAGCAATGGCGCTATTTATTAAAACTCCGTCACATCCTAATTCCATTGCAATAGTTGCATCTGATGCTGTTCCAATGCCTGCATCTACAATTACAGGTACCTTTGATTGTTTTATAATAAGAGAAATATTTATTTTGTTTTGCAAACCTAAACCTGAGCCTATGGGTGAAGCTAATGGCATTATAGCAGAGGCACCATTATCCTCTAACTTTTTTGCTAATAGTGGATCGTCTGTACAATAAACCATTACTTTAAATCCCTCCTTAACGAGGATTTTTGTAGACTTAATTGTTTCTATCATATTTGGATAGAGAGTTTTTTTGTCACCTAAAACTTCTAATTTTACTAATTTCCAGCCTCCCATTTCACGAGCAAGTCTTAAAGTTCGTAAAGCTTCCTCAGAGCTAAAACACCCAGCAGTATTAGGTAAAAAAATTATTTTCTTTGGATTAAGATAGTCAGTCAAAATAGGTTTTTTTTTATCTAGAATATTTACCCTTCTGACCGCTACAGTTACCATGTCTGCACCAGATGCTTGAACAGCTTTTGCTGTTTCGGAGAAATTTTTATATTTTCCAGTTCCTACTATCAGTCTAGACTTTAAAGATTTGTCAGCAATTTTAAAAGTATCTTTTGTCAATTTTTAACTTTCTATTTATCCACCGCCTATAAAATGTACGATTTCTACTTGATCATTATTTTTTAAATTTTTTTTCTTATAGTTTGATTTTGAAATAATTATTCCATTGTGTTCTATTGCAATTTTTTTATTTTCTAATTTATATTTTTTTAAAAGATCTAATATCGAATAGTTAGATTTTATTACTATTTTTTTCCCATTTAATTGTATTTTCGCCATAATTAAGTTATTCAATATTGAAATTTATGAATAAAATTATAATTCTTAATGGCCCAAACCTCAACCTTTTAGGTGAAAGAGAAGAAAGTCAATATGGATCTTTTACTTTAAAGGATGTTGAAAAAATTTGCACTGAATATGCAATAAAAAATGATATTAAACTGACATTGTTTCAATCTAATATTGAGGGAGAGCTAGTTGATAAAATTCAAACCTCAAGAGATAATCAAGATGGACTGATTATAAATGCTGGCGGGTATACTCATACCTCTGTAGCTATTCATGATGCCTTGAAAATATTAAAAATTCCAATTATAGAATTGCATATTAGTAATATTTATAATAGAGAGGAATTCAGACATAAATCTCTAATTAGTAAAGTTGCTAAAGGGATAATCTGTGGATTTGGAGCTAATGGATATATAATGTCTCTTAATGCAATGAAAAAAATTTTGGAAAAATGAAAATTGATAAAAAATTAATAAAAGAATTAGTAGAAAATCTTAAAGAATTTGAATTGACAGAATTAGAATATCAGGAAGGCCAAACTAAAATAAAAGTTTCAAAAGCTTCAAAAGGGATTGATCAAATAAAAACAAGTGCGGTAGCTCCTCAAAATAAAGCTGTATTAAAATCTTCAGATGAAAGTGATGGAATAAGAGTAAAGTCTCCAATTATAGGAACAGCTTATTTAGCAGCAGAGCCCGGAGCTAAGAAATTTGTTGAAGTTGGAGCTAAAATAAAAAAAGGTCAGACTGTTATGATTGTTGAAGCAATGAAAACAATGAATCATGTTCCTTCCACTTCTGATGGGGAGGTAAAAAAAATTTTAGTAGAAGATGGTCAACCTGTTGAGTTTGGGCAAACCTTAATTATTCTTAAATAAATTCAAATGTTTAAAAAAGTTTTAATAGCTAACAGAGGTGAAATAGCTGTTAGAATTATTAGAGCCTGTAAAGAATGGGGAATAAAAACAGTAGCTGTTCATTCTGATGTTGATGCAGAGTCAATGCATGTAAGACTTGCTGACGAAAGTGTTTGTATAGGATCACACCAGCCTCAAAATAGTTACTTAAATATCTCATCTATAATGTCAGCTGTTGATTTAACTGGCGCAGAAGCGATTCACCCTGGTTATGGATTTTTATCTGAAAATGCAAAGTTTTCTGAGATTGTAAATAAGCATGGTATTAAGTTCATTGGTCCTAGTGCAGAAATAATTTCAAAAATGGGTGACAAAATTGAAGCAAAGAGAATTGCAAAAAAATTTGGTTTACCTGTAATCGAGGGCTCTGAGGGTGGAGTAAAATCATTAGCTGAGGCTAAATCAATTTGTAAAGAAATTGGTTATCCTGTTTTAATTAAAGCAGCTGGAGGTGGTGGTGGAAAAGGTATGAAAATAGTGGAAGAAGAAAGCAAATTAGAAAGTTTATATCTCACAGCTAAGTCCGAAGCTAAAAAATTTTTTAATAATGATGAATTATATATTGAAAAGTATTTTAAAAACCCTAGGCATATTGAAGTTCAGGTAATGTCTGGAAAAAATAAAACTGTGCATTTGGCTGAACGAGATTGCTCCGTGCAAAGAAGACATCAAAAATTAATTGAAGAAACTCCTAGCCCAGTTTTAACTGACAAAATAAGAACAGACCTTTTTGAAAAGACTGTAAAAATGGTTGAACAAATAAATTATGAGGGAGCAGGAACAGTTGAATTTATTTATGAGAATGGAAAGTTTTATTTTCTTGAAATGAATACTAGGGTTCAAGTTGAACATCCAGTAACTGAAGTTCAAACTGGTATAGATATAGTTAAAGAGCAATTGTGGATTGCTTTTACAGGGGATACCGCTTTAAAACAAAGTGATATAAATCCTAGAGGACATACAATTGAATGTAGAATTAATGCTGAAAATCCTGCACTTGATTTTCAACCAAGTCCTGGAACTATTAGTGTTTGTCATCAACCCTCTGGATTTAGAACTAGAGTAGATGGTTCTATATTTCAAGGATGTAAAATAACTCCTTATTATGACAGCTTAATTGCTAAAGTTATTTGTAAAGGAAGAAATAGGACTGAAGCTATTCAAAGGACATTAAGATCTTTAGATGAATTTGTTTTAGAGGGAATTACTACAACAATAGATTTACATAAAAAAATATTAAATCATAAAAAATTTGTTAATTCAGATTTTGACACTAATTGGCTTAGTAAAGAAAAATTTTATTAAGCATTACTGCAATTCAATAATTGTAAATTATAGATTGCATGATCAAAAGGCGTAAGGCTCGGATCAGAAGCGAATGTCCACCCATTAAATATAAAAACTTTTTCGTTGTCATTTTTTGTTAAATCTTTCACTTGCATATATGCTATATTTTCAAATTTATTGTTAATTTTTACTTTGCTACATTTGAGTATTTTGATTTCTAAAGGTCCAAATTTCTTTGACTCATTTAAGTTTATTACTAATTCAGAGGACTTAGCAGTAATTTTATCAAGCCCAATTAATACTGCCTGAGATGATTTTAATTTTTTACTATTTTCTTTCTCTTGAATTTTTTGAGTAACAGAATTATTTTCATTAAAGTCTTCAATTTCTTCAAAGCTCGGTTTTATTTTATCTACATTAATTAACGGGCTTGATGTAATCTTTTCGTTTGCTATTAAGATCTTGAAACTTGATAAAAAAAACAAAGTAAAGAAAATTTTATTTCCAAGTTTCATATTTTTTTTTAATGTCATCTTTTTTTATTTTTACTGGCTTAAAATGATTATTAGTGCCAGTTTGATTTTCTAAATGTTTTTTTTGCCATGAATATTTATTTTCTTTTTTATCTGGTATTTTGTCAGTTGTATGATGAATCCACAAATACCAGTCGGAAGTAATTTTTGTTGCTTCTATACTATCTGCATAGATAACCCATCGATCATTTTTTTTATTCTTATAATACCTATTTCCGTAATCATCAGACCCAACAAATTTTCCAAAAAATAAGGTCTTTAGGAATGTTCCAAGAGTTTGTTTATTCCACCATGTAAAAATTATTTTTAAACTCATATTTGAAATCACAATCCACACAATTTTAAATTGTATTATTAAATAATAGACACCTTATACAATTAATATATATCTTTATAAAGAGATTCCATTAATATTATGAAAAAATACATAGTTGAAACTTACTATACTTGTACATTTAAAACGGTGCATAGCTTAGATAATTTAGATGAGTCTGAGTTATCAAAAATTGATAAAAGGACTGATGGAGAAGTAGAAGTCATTGATGTAAAGCTTAACAATCGTAAAACGAAAAAAATAGGTGCGAAAAAAGATGAAAAACCTAAAAATGCTGAATTAGATAGATCTATTACACATAGCATTACAGATAAAATAAAAAATAAAAAAGAGAATTTAAGTGAAAATTCAACGAGCTTAAAAATTAAAAATAACGCAAGGTTTAAAATGCCGGATAGAAGGAAAGGATATATTCAAAAAGCACAAATTGGTGATCATAAGGTTTATCTCCATACGGGTGAGTATGATGACGGAAAAATTGGTGAAATATTTATTGATACTAATAAAGAGGGAGAACTTGTGAAAGCCATGATGAATAATTTTGCTATAGCAATATCTTTAGGTTTGCAGTACGGAGTTCCGCTTGAAGAATATGTAGATGCTTTTATTGATACAAAATTTGAACCTTCAGGAAACGTGAACGGTAATGATAGAATATTAAGTGCCTCATCTATTCTAGATTATGTTTTTAGAGAACTTGCTATTTCGTATTTAGGCAAAGAAGAGTTAGCTCATACTCCTTCTATAGCGAGCAACAAAAGTTTCATCTCGGAAGATAGTGACGATAAATTTCTCAAAATAGTAAAAAATATAACTTCAAAAGGCTTTGTTAGAAGTAATTACGAGGAAAAGTTAGTTGATCTCTCCGATGTAAGAATTAATCTTAAAACTAAAAATTAATTTTTTTTAATATCTTTTTTAATATTTAACTCTTTTAACTGATTTTCAGTTACATCTGATGGTGCTTGCATCATTAAGTCTTGGGCATTTTGGTTCATCGGAAACATAGTAACTTCTCTAATATTCTCTTTGTCAGCAAGCAACATTACAATTCTATCAATCCCCGGGGCTATACCTCCATGAGGAGGAGCTCCATAGCTAAAAGCATTAATCATTCCACTAAACTTTTCATCTACTTCCTTTTTACTGTATCCAGCAATAGAAAATAATTTATACATTAAATCAGGAAGATGATTTCTTATTGCACCAGATGAAAGTTCAATACCATTACAAACTATATCATACTGATAAGCTTTAAGATCTAATGGTTTTTCAAAATTTAATTTCTTTACATTGCCTTGGGGCATTGAAAAAGGATTATGACTAAAAATTATTTTTTTTGATTTTTCATCAAACTCATACATAGGATAGTCAACAATCCAACAAAATGCGAACTGATCTTTATTGATAATGTTTAAATCTTTTGCGATTTTATCTCTGGCAAGAGAAAGTATTGTTTCTATTTCTTTAGGTTTTCCACAAGCAAGAAAAATGCTATCGCCAATATTAGAATTACAAATTTTCATTATCTCTTTAAGCGAGTCCTGGCCAAAAAATTTTCCAACTGGCCCCTTGCCTTTTAATTCTTTATCTCTTTCAAAAGTAAAATATGCTAGGCCTGATGCACCCTGCTCTTTTGCCCATCTATCTATATTATCAAAAAAACTTCTTGGTTTATCTTTAGTATTTTTTGTAACTATTGCTTTAACAACTGAGCCTTTTTCTACCAAATTTTTAAAAATATCAAACTTTACATCTTCTCTTTTAAATATTTCAGTAATATCTTCAATAATTAAAGGATTTCGGAGATCTGGTTTATCAGTTCCATATTTTTTCATAGCTTCCTGAAATGGAATTCTCGGAAACTTTTCACTTAATATTTTTTTAGAAGAAAAATTTTTAAATAAGCTTAACATTAGTTTTTCTACTACATTAAATACATCTTCTTGTTCAACAAAAGACATCTCTAAATCTAATTGATAAAATTCTCCTGGACTTCTATCTGCTCTAGCATCTTCATCTCTAAAGCAAGGGGCGATTTGAAAATATTTATCAAAACCTGAAACCATAATTAATTGTTTAAATTGTTGTGGTGCTTGAGGTAGTGCGTAAAATTTACCAGGATTTAATCTACTAGGAACTAAGAAATCTCTTGCACCCTCAGGGCTTGAGGAAGTTAAAATAGGTGTTTGAAACTCTAAAAAACCTAATTTTAACATTTCGGATCTTATAAATGAAATTACTTTCGATCTTAAAATAATATTATTATGCATTTCATCTCTTCTCAAATCTAAAAATCTGTATTTAAGTCTAATTTCTTCTGGGTAATCTTGTTCACCAAAAACTGGCATTGGTAATTCACTTGCGCTAGATAAAATTTCAACAGACTCAATTGAAACCTCTATTTTTCCTGTTTTTAAATCTTGATTTTCTGTACCATCTGATCTTTTTATAACTTTTCCTAATATTTTAAGAACAGTTTCTGGTTTTGATTTTTCTAAGATTGTAAAAAATTTATTTTTATTTTCAATTACACATTGGGTTAAACCATAGTGATCTCTCAAATCAATAAACAATAAATTTCCATGATCTCTTTTTCTATGAAGCCAACCTGAAAGATAAACCTTTTGATTGATCTCTTTTTCACTTAATTCTGCACAGTTATGTGATCTGTATTTATTCATTGATTTAATACTTTTTTTATTAAATTAATATTAATTGATTTTCCAGTGGATAAAGATAATTCATCTACTTCTCTAAGAAATTTGAACATTTTTTCATATGATCTCTCAACATTATTGATAATAAAATCCGACAATTTAGGATTAATACTGATTTGTTTATCCGATAAAGTTTTTGTGATAATTACTTTTAACAAATCGTCAGTTGGTAATTCTATACCAATATGAATAAAACTGTTAATTCTAGACTGTAAATCTTTAAGATTAAATTTAATATTTTTAATTGAATTGGTGGAATTAATTAATACATAATTTTCAAGTTGTTTAGATTGATTTAAAATTGAGTAAAGGAGTTTTTCGTTAATATTATTATTAAAACTATCAATAATTAAACACTCTATATTGTTTAGATCTTGAATTATTGTATCATTAATGCTCTCAGCCGAAATCAATTTAATTCTGCTAATTTTTTTTTCCAAAATTTTTGCAAGATGTGTTTTACCAGACCCTTGATCTCCAAATATATTTAACCATTTACCTGGCCAGGTCGGCCAGCTTTCTACTAATTTAAAGGCAGGAAAATTGTTACTTGATACAAAAAAATCTTGCTCATAATATTTTTTCGAAAAAGGAAATTTAAAAATAAGTTGATCCATTTTAAAGAGTATCTATGACCCACTGGTCATTTATTAATCGTAATTGAATTTTCTCGCTTTGTAACTGCTTAATTATCTTCTCTAATTTACCTAAATATTTTATCTTTAAGTTCATATAATCTTT
>CACIXL010000017.1 GCA_902590625.1 uncultured Pelagibacteraceae bacterium
AACTGGGATAAATTTAAAGGCTTATATTGAGAATAAAAAAATTCTAGATTTCTATTAAACCTTAATAATTTTTTTTCAAATCTATGATCTTTTACTCCGTTGATTAAAATTAGGTTTGCATAATTAAGGGAATTTAAATTCTCTCTTAATGGCCCAGCAGGAATGAGAAACCCATTACCAATAAGTTGATTTTGATTAAAACATATTATGCTTAAATCTTTTTTTATTTTGTAGTCTTGAAAACCATCGTCAAGAATGACACTATCGTATTTGTTGATCTCAGCCTCCAAAATACCTTTAATTCTGTTAGTATTAAGAATCAGATTATTGAAATTTTCTTTTATAAGTTTGTGTTCGTCTAAATGGTTTTTGTAATACTTCTTTAAAAGAACTGGATTTTTTCCAAATTTGCTAAGCTCTTTAGCTAAATATATCGCAGCCGGAGTTTTGCCTGTCCCTCCAATATAAATATTTCCAACACAAATTATTGGGAGATTAAATTTTACTGGTTTTGTGATTTTTCTTTTAAGGTAAACAAATAATTGAGTTATTATAGAAACTGGAAATAAAAAATATGATATTAAATTTTTTTTATCCCAAAATTTTGGTTTATTAAATTGCATTAAATAAAAAATGATTAATCTTTTCTATTGTATCAGTCAAAGTTTTTTGTCCAACTTTATTTATTAAGCTTGATACCCCCCTTTTTTCTTTATTTAAACTTTGTAGATCATTATATAAATAAACACTTAGTTCTTCGAAATTATTAATTTGTTTTGAGACAGAATTATTTTCTAAAAACTTATAAATTTCTTTAAAATTATAAACGTAGGGACCATGGTAAATTTTACAACCCAACAAAGCAGCATCAATTGGGTTTTGGCCACCAATATTCTCAAATCTTTTTAGTGTTGATTTACCAATGAATACACTTTTCGCATATTTATAGTAGTTATTTAAAACCCCAAATGAATTAACTATTATAATCTCTTTATCATCCTCAATAAGTTCATCTCTATTTAAAATTTGAGTTTTAAAATTATATTCTTCACTCAGTTTCTTTATCTTTTGCACTCTTACAATATGTCTGGGAATAATTATAGTTATTAAATCATGAAATTTTTTCTTTAAATCTAAGTGAGTTTTTAAACAGTAAGCATCTTCACCTGCATGCAAATTTGCAGCTAACCAAAATCTTTTCTTTAAGAGAATTTTATGATTCTGATTTTTAATTTCATCTTCTTTTATCTGATTAATAAATTTGATATTGCCTTCAAAATGAATATTCGTTGCTCCCAATTTTTTAAGAGTATCTTTAGTTTCAACATTGGATGTTAAACACAGGTCAAATAAACCAAATATTTTTTGTGCCGTTTTTGGGATTTTAATCCATTTACTAAAAGTTTTTGAGGTAATTCTTGCATTAATTAGTCCAAGAAAAATATTTTTACTTTTTGCTTGAATAATTAAATTAGGCCATATCTCAGAGTCAACTAAAAAGAGAGCTTGGGGATTCCAATTTTTTAAAAATTTATCAATTAAAAAAAAAACGTCTATTGGTAAAAATCTATGGTAGATGTTTTTAAATTCTTTAAATGACTCTTCAGCTAATTTATTGGAACTCAAAGTAATAGTAGTTATTAAAAAATCTAAATTTTTTCTACTATTATTCAACTCTTTTATTATAGGAATAATACTTTTAAGTTCACCTAAACTTGCAGCGTGAAACCAAATTAATTTATTATTTGAAATTCTATTAGCTCTAAAGTGAGAGGAAAAAATTTTTTCTTTGTATCTATGCCTATGTTCCTTATCTAAAATTTTTCTTAAAAAAATTATTATTAAAAAAATTGGGTATAATAATGTTGTTAAGATTCTGTAAAAAAGAATCATATTACCTTAATTGTTTTTCATATAAAGATTTATATTCTTCACAATTTTTTATTAAAAAGTTATGATTTCCTGAATTAATTATTGAACCTTCCTTTAAAACAAAAATTTTATCAGCTTTGTGTATAGTTGATAGTCTGTGAGCTATCACTAAAGTTGTTTTATTTTTAGTTAAATTTAGAATTGCATTTTGTACTATTTCTTCTGACTCAGCATCTAGAGAAGATGTCGCTTCATCAAGTAAAATGATTGGGGACTCTTTAAGTACAGCTCTAGCAATTGAAATTCTTTGTTTCTGACCACCAGAAAGTCTTATACCGTTTTCTCCAATTACTGTTTCGTACTTTTTTGGTAATTTTTCGATAAATTCTGCAGCTGCTGCGTATTCACATGCTTTTCTAATTTCTTCATCAGAGGCACTGTCTTTAGCATACAAGATATTATTTTTAATTGTGTCATCAAATAAAATTACATCTTGACTTACCATTGATAAATTTTTTCTTAAAGATTTTAGGGAAATTTGCTTTATATCTTGTTGATCAATTTCAATTTTACCGTCCGACGGATCGTAAAATCTAGGCAATAAATTAATTATGGTACTTTTTCCAGCTCCGCTATGTCCAACAAAAGCTGCCATGGTATTTCCTTGTATTTTAAAACTAACATTTTTAACTGCTTTTTCATTTGTAGTTTCATATTTGAAGCTAACGTTATTAAAATTGATATCCGAATCTTTTATAATTAATTTTGGTAAATCTTCAATTTCTTGGATTTCGATTTTTTTTTCAATTACATCTATAACTCTTTTAAATGCAGCAGCTCCTTGATATGCAACCATATTAATAGTAGCTAATGATCTTATAGGCTGGTATGCTAACATCATTGCTGCAAGAAAAGAAAAGAAATTATTAACTCCGATCTCTCCAGCAGCAATCAATTTTCCCGAAAAAATTATAAATCCAGCTATCATAAAACCTGTTAGAGACTCCATAATCGGTGTTGCTCTAATCATTACACTTCCGATCTTGATGTCTTTTTCTACTAGATCGTCAATTACCTTTTGAGCTTTTTTGTTTTCCTCCTCTTCTTTTTGATAAATTCTTATCATTTTAGAACCTTTGAAGATTTCTGATAAAAAAGAGGCTACATTTCCAGATGACTCACTTCCTTTAGTGGTAGCTTTTCCAATTCTTTTACCTAAAGATCTAGCAAGTCCTGCAGCAAGAGGCATCATCAAAATTGCAAATAAAGCTAATTTCCAGTTTTGATAAAACATTAATGATACTAAAGCTATTACAGACAAAGAATCTTTCATTAAATTTAACACACCAGTACTAACTAGACTCTGAACATGGTGGGTATCATACATAACATTGGAGACGTATTTACCTGAATGTCTATTATCAAGAGTTTGTATATCTGAAATTAAAATATTTCTTGCTACTTTTTTTTGCAATTCACCTGCAACTTCTGCTCCAACTCGAATAATATTAATTCTAGCAAGGTAAAGAGATAGGCCCTTGCTTGAAAAAGCAATCACTATTAACAATGGAATGGACCATGCAAAGACTTCGTTTTTTTCAATAAAAATTTTCTTTACAGCAGGATCTAATAACCAAGCAATACTTGATGTGCTACCAGCTACTATCAAAGAAAGTATTAGAGCCACAAAAATTCTTTTTAGATGTTTTCGAACGTACTCTTTAAACAATTTTTTTAATAATATTTTTAGTTCTTTAAAGTTCATTTTATAAATTAATTGATAAAATACCTAAGAAAAGAAATAATCCAGAATAGCTATTTAATTTAAACATATTAAGGCAGGCTTTAGGATTATGTTTGTTAAATTTTATTACTTGAAAAAGTAAAGTTGAAAAAAATAAAATTACTAAAAAAGTAAATATATTTATACCCATATAATTTTTAAAAAGATAAAGCATAAGTAATGCCGAGATTAAATAAGAAAAAAAAACAAAAAATTTAATGTTTTTCTTAAATTTAATTGCAGTAGATTTTAATCCAATAATCTCATCATCTGACATATCTTGAGTTCCATAAATCGTGTCATAACCCAATGTCCAAAATATGGCTGACATGTAAAGTATTATTATTTCTGGTATAATATTATTGTTTACCGCTGCCCAGGCCATTATGACTCCCCAATTGAATGTAATTCCTAAAAATAACTGGGGCCAATAAGTTATTCTTTTCATAAAGGGATAAGAGAATGCTAAAATCATAGAGCTCATACCAAGTATAATTGTTAGCAGGTTAAATTGAATTAAAATTAAAAAGGCAATTAAGCAAAGTATTAAAACATAAACCAATGAGTGTTTTACAGTTATTTTGCCAGCAGCTATGGGTCGTTTTTTTGTTCTTTTTACTTTCTTATCAAAATCCTTATCCACAATGTCATTGAAAATACACCCAGCACTCCTCAAAAGAACAGAACCTAAAAAAAATAAAATTAAATAATTTATAAATAAATTTAAGTCTTGGTTGACGCTATAAGCATAGGCTAATCCCCATGCGCAAGGCCAAAATAAAAGCATAAAACCTATTGGTTTATTTAATCTTGTTAGTTCGATGAATATTTTTAATTGTTGCATGAAATATTACTTGTAAATACCAAACAGTAACCTCATAATCAATTTGATTCGATATGGATATAGATTACACAGTTGCAGCATTAATGTTTCCTGCTATCCCTTTAATGATGACGATGTACAGCAATAGATTTCATACATTAAGTGGATTAATTAGAAATTTACATGATCAATTAACTTTTGATAAAAAAGCACCGCCTCAACTAGAAAATCAATTACATGTTCTTAATAATAGAACTAATCTATTAAAGTACACAATGGGTTTTGCAGCATTTGGATTTTTATTCAATATGACTACAGTTTTATTGCTTTATCTTGGAAGTTTACAGGTTGCTAGGTTAAATTTTGCAGCTTGTTGTGTTTGTATGATCATTTCTATTTTCTTATTTTTGCAGGAAATTAGACTGTCTAATCAGGCTTTAAAATATCATCTGAGCGATATGGACTCGATGAAAAATGATTTATAATTATTTATTATCCAATAAATTTTTTTTAAACAAAGATATGCCTTTACTTTTTTTATGATCGTACGACTCTTTAAAAGTTTTTAATTGCCAACCATGCATTCTAGTTACAATTATTTTTAGATTTTCTTCTTTCCAATCATCAGTAACTTTTTCATCTTTCCATTCTCTTTTCTCGTCATTAGTTCTTGCACAACCATAACAAAAACCTGTTACAGGATCAGTCCTGCAAATACTTATGCAAGGAGATATAATTTTCTTATTCATTATGGAATTAATATCGCTGGACCTGTAAGTTTTCTTGCTTCTAAATCTTCGTGAGCTTTCTTTGCATCTATTAAACTATATTCTTTTGAAATTTTAATTTTAATTTTACCAAATTTAACTTTTTCAAATACAGCATCTGCTCCGGATTGAAGCTCTTTTCTATTTGTGAAATATTGACCAATTGAAGGTCTTGTTAAATAAAGTCCTTTAGGTTGAATATCTTTTGGAACATTAACTGGATCAAGCGGACCCGATGCATTTCCAAAACTTACCATCATACCTCTTGTCTTAAGACAAGCTAATGAACCATGAAAAGTATTTTTTCCAACTCCGTCAAATACAGCTGGAACTCCTTCATTGTTCGTAATTTCCATAACTTTTTTTGCAAAATCATCTTTTGTATAGTTGATTACATGTGCGTAACCATTCTCCTCTGCAATTTTAATCTTTTCATCAGATCCTACTGTTCCAATTACTTTTGCACCAATACTATTAGCCCACTGTGCAAATATTTGACCAACACCTCCTGCAGCTGCATGAAATAAAACAGTTTCTCCAGCTTTAAGATTGTAAGTTTTACAAAGTAAATAATTAGTAGTTAGACCTTTAGTCATTAAGGTTGCAGCTTGTTTGTGAGATATTCCCTCAGGAACTTTTACAGCTATCTTAGATGGAATAATTCTTTGTTGAGAGTAAGCTCCAAGTGGCACAGAAGCGTAAGCAATATTATCACCTATGTTAAATTCTTTAACATTAGATCCGACTTCTTCCACTTTACCAGCAGCTTCTAAACCAATTCCACTTGGTAATTTAAGGGGATACAATCCTGATCTATGATAGGTATCAATGTAATTTAAACCAATAGCATGATTGGTCACTTTAATTTCGTCAGGACCAGGGGCTCCGATCTTTACATCTTGAAGTTCTAAAACCTCAGGTCCACCATTTTTTTTTATAATAATTGCTTTTGGCATTTAAGAAACGTACTTGAACTTTTAATATTTAGCAAATGTTCCGTTATTATAATCTTGAATAGCTTCAAGTATCTCTGCTTTAGTATTCATGACAAATGGCCCGCCTCTAGCTATAGGCTCACCAATGGGTTTTCCAGCAATGAATAAAAATTCTGTTTTTTTGTTAGCCTTCACAATTAATTTATTTCCTCTCTCTAATAAAATGAGATTTGAATTACCTGTTTTAGAGTGATCTTTTTCACCAATTTTTAATTCACCATATAATAAATAAATAAAACTATTGTGACTATCTGGTAATTCACAAGTGAATTCTTTTTTTTCATTTAAAACTATATGAAAATATATTGGATCAACGTTATGATTTTTCTCTGGGCCTTCAGCTTTTTCATATTTGCCAGCAATGACTTTTACTGTTTTTTCATTGTCTTTATGAACCCCAAGTTCATTACTCTTTATATATAGATATTCAGGCTTATTCTTTTTTAGTTTCGCAGGCATATTTACCCAAAGCTGAAATCCTAATAATTTACCATCTGACATAGCCGGCATTTCTGAATGAATTATTCCTCTACCAGTTTTCATCCATTGCACATCTCCAGATGACATTATTCCTTTAGCACCAGTGCTATCTTGATGTTCAAACTCGCCTTTAAGCATGTAAGTTACTGTTTCTATTCCTCTATGTGGGTGAGGAGGAAAACCAGCAATATAATCATCTTTATTTTCTGAACCAAATTCATCTAACATCAAAAAAGGGTCTATATAGTCTGCTTCTGGAGTTCCAATACTTCTCTTTAATTTAACTCCAGCACCATCTGATGTTTCTATTGCTTGTATAATTTTTTTTACTTCAATATTTTTCATAAAGATTATTTAGCGTTATGTGAACCGTCACACATTGGCTGATCATTAGTTTGTTTGCAAGTACAGAAAAAAACTTTTTTAGATTGATCAGCTTTATAAGGCAAAGGTTTAAATGGAGTATCTTTATGTGATCCATCACAAAAAGGTTGTTTCACACTTTTTCCGCAAGTGCACCAATAATAAGATTTACCTTCTAACACATCTACCCCAATTGGAGTATCCCCAGCTCTTTGTCCTTTAGTCATTTTATTTCTCCTAAGTTTTGATTTGCTTATACAATATCTAATAATTGTTTCAAATTTTTAATTTGTTGCTTAGGTTCGTAATCAAGATTGTCAAAAATATTATCATTTCTATTTACCCAAATGGAGCTGTAACCATAATTTCCACCACCAGACACATCCCAAGTATTTGCACTTAAAAATACAACCTGTTCTTTTTGTATTTTATACTTTTTTATTGGCATATCATAAACTTTTGAGCTTGGTTTATAAATTCCAACATCTTCAATTGAAAAAATGTCATCAAAAATATTTTTTAAATTATTGCTTTCAATTAACTCATTGAGAAGGGCAGGTGTTCCGTTCGAAAGAACACCAAGTTTATAATTTTTTTCTTTCAAAGTTTTTAAAACTTCTGGAACTTCTTTGAATGGTGATAGTACCTTGTAGAGATTAAGTAACTCATTTCTCATGGAGGCATTTATATCAAAAGCCTTCATCGATTTATCCAAACTATCTTCTGTAATTTGCCAGAAGTCTTTATGTCTGTCCATTAAAGATCTAAGCCAAGTATATTCTAGTTGTGTGGTTCTCCAATAATTAGCAAAACCTTCCCACTTGCTACCGATTTTATCTTTACATTTTTCTGCAGCTGAATTGACATCAAAAAGAGTGCCATATGCATCAAAAATTATTGCTTTAATATTTTTCATAACTTAAATTGATCTTAATGAGCAATATTAGATTATTTTACCCAGAAAATATAATAGAAAATACTACAAGCCTATTATCTAAAGAGCATACCCATTATGTTACCAATGTGATGAGAATGAAAAGAGGTTCTAACATTAATTTTTTTAATAAAGATGGAGAATGGCTAAGCGAGATAATTTTTTTAGATAGAGATCGGGTTGAAGTAAAATTTTTAAATAAATTAAAAGAACCAACTACAAAATCAAAAATTGAGTTAGCCATTTGTTTAGTAAAGAAAAGTCCAATGGATACTATTTTACAAAAAGCCACAGAGCTTGGTGTTTCTAAAATCACACCAATTGTATCTGAAAGAACAGAGGTTAAAGAATTAAATTTTGAAAGAGCAAAAAAAATTGTTATTGAAGCTACTGAACAATCAAATCAATTAATTCCTCCAGAAATTTCCCAGGTAAAAAAGCTTAAAGATTTTTTAAATAATTTAGATAGATCTACAAAATTATTATTTGCAGATGTAAATTCTAAAGATAATTTAAAAAAAGAAGTTTTAAGTGAAGCTAAATCTTTATCCGTACTTATAGGTCCAGAGGGAGATTTTTCACCCTCAGAAATAGAATCTATTCACGGAAATCCTAACGTTGTGCCATTTACAATATCTAGAAACATTCTAAGGTCAGATACTGCAGTAATAAGCGCTATTTCATTAGTGAATTTTATCAATAACTTTCATTAATTGTCGCATTAATTGAAATTGTGAAATTGTCTAAAAGCTGTATAAAAACTCATGCTTAAAAAATTTGTATACGCTTTATTCTTGTTAACTCCGTTTTCACTATCGGCTAATGAGCCAGTGGATTGGCAATTAGGTTTTCAAAAATCAGCCTCTAAAACGATGGATGATATAGTTTGGTTTCATGACTACATGTTATTACCTGTCATTACTGCAATAACAGTTTTTGTTCTTTTTTTAATCGCTTATGCTTGTATAAGATTCAGAGCTTCAAGAAATCCTGAAGCTTCAACAACAAGTCACAACACAATGATCGAAGTTATTTGGACTTTGGTTCCTTGTTTAATTTTAATTGTTTTAGCTGTTCCATCATTTAAAGTTTTATATTCTCAAGACGAAATTCCAAAAGCAGATGTAACTATCAAAGCTATAGGTTATCAGTGGTATTGGGGATACGAGTACCCAGACGAAAATATAGTTTTTGACTCATACATGATTGATGAAAAAGATTTAAAAGAAGGTCAACCAAGATTACTTGCTGTCGACAATGAAGTTTTCGTACCAGTAAATAAAGTTGTAAAAGTTATGATTACTGCCAACGACGTTTTACACGCTTGGGCTTTACCGTCATTTGGCGTTAAGCGTGATGCTGTACCGGGAAGAATTAATGAAACATGGTTTAAGGCTGATAGAACTGGAACTTTTTATGGTCAGTGCTCAGAACTATGTGGCATCAAACATGCCTTTATGCCAATAACTGTTAATGTAGTAACTGAAGAAGAATACAATCAATGGCTAGAAAAAGCCAAAGTAGAGTTTGCGAAGGAAGAAATTAAGAATAATATTAAAGTAGCAAAAAAAATTAAGGAGATAAAATAATGTCAGCAACAACTGCATCACACGAGCATCATCACAACCCAACTGGTTGGAAACGATGGGCTTATTCTACAAACCATAAAGACATTGGAACAATGTATTTAATTTTTGCAATCATTGCAGGAATTATCGGAACAGCTTTTTCAGTGCTAATGAGAATGGAATTAGCGCATCCAGGTGATGGAATTCTTGGAGGAAATTATCATTTATATAATGTATTAGTTACAGGACACGGGCTGATCATGATTTTCTTCATGGTAATGCCAGCCATGATTGGTGGCTTCGGAAATTGGTTTGTTCCAATAATGATCGGTGCTCCAGATATGGCGTTTCCTAGAATGAATAATATTTCTTTTTGGTTATTGCCAGTTGCTTTAATTTTATTAATCGCTTCAATTTTTGTGGACGGCCCTCCAGGTGCACAGGGAGTAGGCGGAGGTTGGACGATCTATCCTCCTTTATCTTCTAAGACAGGTCAACCAGGTCCTGCAATGGATTTAGCAATCTTAAGTTTACACGTAGCAGGAGCCTCTTCTATTTTAGGAGCAATAAATTTTATAACTACAATTTTAAATATGAGAACGCCGGGTATGACTTTACATAAAATGCCATTGTTCTCGTGGTCAATTTTAGTAACAGCTTTTTTACTTTTATTATCATTACCAGTTTTAGCAGGAGCAATTACAATGCTTCTTACAGATAGAAATTTTGGTACTGCTTTTTTTGAAGCTCAAACAGGAGGAGATCCAGTTCTATTCCAACACTTATTTTGGTTTTTTGGCCACCCAGAAGTTTATATTTTAATTCTTCCAGGTTTTGGAATGATAAGTCATATAGTTTCAACTTTTTCTAAGAAGCCAGTATTTGGATATTTAGGAATGGCCTATGCCATGGTTGCAATTGGGGTAGTAGGGTTCGTTGTATGGGCTCACCACATGTATACAGTTGGTTTAGACACAGATACCAAAGCATATTTCTTAGCTGCAACTATGATTATTGCAGTACCAACAGGAATAAAAGTTTTCTCTTGGATTGCAACAATGTGGGGTGGATCTATAAGTTTTAAAACACCAATGTTATGGGCAATAGGTTTTATATTCTTATTCACTTTAGGAGGAGTTACTGGAGTAGTCTTAGCTAACGCTGGTGTAGATACTGCATTGCACGATACATATTATGTAGTTGCACACTTTCATTATGTACTCTCAATGGGAGCGGTATTCGCAATATTTGCTGGCTTTTATTACTGGTTTAGTAAAATGAGCGGATACGAGTATTCAGAATTTTTAGGAAAACTGCACTTTTGGTTAACGCTTGTTGGAGTAAATTTAATTTTCTTTCCTCAGCATTTCCTAGGACTAGCAGGGATGCCAAGAAGATATGCTGATTATCCAGATGCGTTTGCAGGATGGAATTATATTTCTTCAATAGGATCGTATATTACTGTCGTAGGTTTAGCAGTTTTCTTAATAAATCTTTTATATGCTTTTGCTAAAAAGAAAAAAGCAGAGCAAAATCCATGGGGAGAAGGAGCAACGACTTTGGAATGGACAGTGTCTTCACCGCCACCGTTCCATACTTTTGAAGAGCTACCTAAAGTAAAGTAAATTGAGCCAAACACTTTCAAAAACAAGAAACTCTAAACTTGGTTTAGCCTTGGATCTTAATTCATTTTTTAATCTGATGAAGCCAAGAGTTATGTCCCTTGTTTTATTTACATGCATGGTTGGCTTATTGATTGCACCTTACAGTGTTGATTTAAAAACTTCCTTAATTTCATTGCTAGCTGTAGCGATTGGTTCCGGTGCAGCTGGAGCTTTAAATATGTGGTATGAGTCTGATGTTGATGCCCTAATGAGCAGAACCTGTTTAAGACCGATACCAACAGGCAAAGTAAAAAGAAATCAGGCTTTATATTTTGGAATTATTTTATCAATTATTTCTGTTGCTATGCTTTACTATTCGGCAAATACTATTTCAGCAATATTATTAGCATCAACTATTGGTTTTTATTTTTTTATTTATACGATCTGGCTTAAAAGAAAAACTCCACAGAATATTGTCATTGGAGGTG
>CACIXL010000018.1 GCA_902590625.1 uncultured Pelagibacteraceae bacterium
GAAAAAGACGTGTTCGTTCATTCTTCAGCTGTTAGAGAAGCAGGTTTAAAATATTTAAACGAAGGTGATGAGTTAACGTTTGAAGTGGAGAGCACGGAAAAAGGTCCTTCAGCAGTAAAACTGCAGAAAACATCTTAATCTAAATTTCCAAAAATCACTGGTTAACGGGGCATTAAGATAAGCCTAGCTTTTTTATTGTCCCGCTAATTCCTCCTTGAAAAAGACACATTTATTTCTTAAATAGATAAAATGATTATAAATAATAAATTATCTACACTCAGAGCACATTCTCACAGAATGCATGCTAGGCTTTTGCTTAGCTTATAATCAAAAATATATAAATTTAATAAAAATTAAGATAAATATAACTAGGATGCAGCAGTAGCTCAGTTGGTTAGAGCACTAGTTTGTGGAACTAGGGGTCGGTGGTTCGAATCCACCCTGCTGTACCAAACAATGACAAAAGAAAAAAATAACAAGCCTTCTAAAGAACTTCCATTAGGGTTTGTAGACAGACAAGAAAAAGAACTACTCGTACGTGATTTTATAATTTCTAATATAAAAGAAGTTATGATCAAATACGGTTTTCAATATCTTGAAACTCCAAGTTTTGAGTATTCGGATAGTATTGGAAAATTTTTACCAGATAAAGAAAGACCTGATGAAGGTGTATTTTCATTTAAAGATGAAAATAAGTGGTTATCTTTGAGATACGATCTTACAGCACCATTAGCGAGATATGTAGCAAAAAATTATTTAGAAATTCCTAAACCATTTAAAAGATATCAATTAGGAACTGTATGGAGAAATGAAAAGCCAGGACCTGGCAGGTTTAGAGAGTTTTTACAATTTGATGCAGATTATGTTGGAACAAAAAGTTTACAGGCAGATGCAGAGTTATGTGTCATGATTTCAGAAATTCTAGAAAAATGTGGCCTTGCGAAATCAGAATATATAATCAAAATTTCATCGAGAAAAATCACTGAAGAATTATTTAAAAAGATAAATATTAAAGATAATCAACAAAGACTAACCGCACTTAGAGCTCTAGATAAAATAGATAGACTTGGCTGGAGTGGAGTAAAAGAATTATTAGGCGAGGGAAGAAAAGATAAATCTGGAGATTTTACAAAAGGGGCAAATTTAAATCTTGAGGATATTAAAACAATAGAGGAAACACTTAAAAAAAATTCACCTGAAACAGAAGATTTAATTGAGATATTGAAAATTTTTAAGGATTACAATTTTAATAATTTTGAATTCGATCCATCAGTTATAAGGGGGCTAGAATACTACACAGGAGCAATTTTTGAAGTGAATTTAAAATTTGATGTAACAAATAATAAAGGGCAAGTCATTCAATTTGGTTCCATAGGTGGCGGGGGAAGATATGATAATCTGGTAAATAACTTTGGCAACTATGATGCGCCCGCTACAGGGGTATCAATTGGTTTAGATCGTTTAGTTTATGCCTTGATGCAAAAAAAAGAATTTAAAGTAAAACAATCTAAACCAGTTGTAATTTGTGTTTTCGATAAAAATTTTATGAAAGATTACATAAATGTTCAAACTATATTAAGAGAAGCTGGTGTCAGCACTGAAATTTATCCTGGAGAAAGTAAATTAAAAAAACAAATGGAGTATGCAAATAAAATAAAATCTCCAGCAGTTATCTTATATGGTGAGAATGAAATTAAATCAGGGAAACCAACTTTGAGGAATTTAATTTCAGGTGAAGAAAAATCAATTGAAATAAAAGAATTAGTTAATGAAATCAAAAAAATTATCTGAAGTAATAATTAAAACCTTTAAGAGTAATGGTTTTGTTTTATCAGAACCTGATGTTCTTTTAGACTCAGACTATATCATTGAAAGGTCAGGTGAAAAATTTAGAAGTTCAATGCTAACTTTTGATAGAGAAGATGGAAAAACGATGTGCCTTAGACCAGACTTAACAGTTGCATCATGTATAAACTTCATACAAAAAAAAACTTCCTCAAAAATATATTACTCTGGCCAAGCTTATAGAAGATCAGGAGGCAAAGGTACAAATTTTATTAATGATCAATTAGGTATCGAAATTCTAGGTTCAAAAAATCTTATTAAAGATGATTTTAAAGTGATCAGCACAATCATAAATTCAGCAAAGAAAATTAAAATGAAAAAAATTAAAATTAAAGTAGGTGATATTGGTTTATTTAAGAGTTTGATCAATGCCCTGGAGATGCCCGAGAGATGGAAACTAAGATTAATAAGACACTTTTGGAGACCAGGTTACTTTGAAGAACTTTTGAAGAGGCTAGAAAGAAATACAGATATTGATGCTGTAACTTTTGATGCAGATAAGAAAAGATTTTATGAAATGAAAAAATTTGATCAAAATAAAGTAATTGCTGGCAGGTCAATCTCAGAAATTTTAAAAAGATTTGATAAAAAAATTAAAGATCCAAGATCATTTGCAGATGGAAAAAAAATTGTAAAAATTATTAAAGCTTTTTTAAAAATTAATTGCAACCTTGCGAAACTAGATGATGAGTTGTTAAATTTTGCAAAAAAAAATAACCTTAAAATAAATATATTTAAAAATTTTAAATCTATTCAAAATTTAAAAAAACTTAATCAAGATATAAAATTTGTTACTAATTTTGGCAGAGACGTTGAGTATTATACAGGAATTGTGTTTGAAGTATTTTCGGGCACAAAAGAAATCGCTTCAGGTGGTCGTTATGATGATTTACTAAAAAGTTTAGGAGCCAAAAAGAGTATTCCTGCAGTTGGAGCAGCAATAAACTTAAAAAATATATGAAAGATTTAATAACTATAGGCTTGCCTAGTAAAGGGCGATTAAAAGAAAAATCAATATCATTTTTTAATGATAGAGGGTTAAAAATTATACAAAGTGAAAAAGAAAGAAATTATTTTGGCACTATCGAAAATAAACCTAACTTTAAAATTATATTTCTACACGCTAAAGAAATAATTCAAAGACTAGGAGATGGAACACTAGATATTGGTGTATCTGGTCTTGATCTTTTGAAAGAGTCAGACTTAAACTTACAAAGTAAAATAAATATTCAAAAAAAACTTGATTATGGAAATGCGAACTTAGTGATTGCTGTGCCAGATGATTGGATAGATGTGCAGACAATAGCTGATCTTGAAGAAATATCATTTGATATAAGGTCAAAAAGAAATACTAGATTGAGGGTAGCTACTAAGTATCCAAATTTAACCAACGATTTTTTGATTTCAAAAGGAGTTACCCAATACAAATTAATACCTAGTCTTGGTGCTACAGAAACATATCCTTTTATTGGTTCTTCAGAAATAATTACTGATATTACCTCAACTGGAAAAACTTTGGCTGATAACAATCTACGAGTTCTTAAAGATGGATTGATACTTAGCTCTAGAGCATGTTTGTTTATCGCAAAAAAAAAGGCTGCAAAATTGCAGCCTTTTTTAAAATCTTTGGGTAGGTGAAATTACATTCCCATTCCACCCATGCCGCCCATTCCACCCATGCCGCCACCCATAGGAGGCATAGCGGGACCTGCGTCTTTTTCCTCAGGTTTGTCCGCGATCATTGCTTCAGTTGTGATTAATAACCCAGCTATAGAGGCAGCATCTTGTAATGCTGATCTAACAACTTTAGTTGGATCAATAATTCCTTTAGCAAACATATCTACGTAATCTTCGTTCTGTGCATCATAACCTTGAGAAGCTTTTTTACCTTCTAAAAGTTTACCTACAACTACAGAACCATCGACTCCTGCATTAGCAGTAATTTGTCTGATTGGAGCTTGAAGAGCTTTCTTTACAATCTCAACACCAGCCTTTTGGTCATCACCTTTTACTTTAACAGCGTCTAAGTCCTGTGCAGCGTAAAGAAGGGCACAACCACCACCGATTACTACGCCTTCTTCGACAGCAGCTCTCGTCGCATTAAGCGCATCTTCAACTCTATCTTTTCTCTCTTTAACTTCAACTTCAGTAGCACCACCAACTTTAATTACGGCAACACCACCTGCAAGTTTAGCTAATCTTTCTTGAAGTTTTTCTTTATCGTAGTCAGATGTTGTTTCATTGATCTCAGATCTAATTTGATTACATCTAGCTTCAATATCAGATTTTTTACCTTCACCAGCTACAATCGTACTGTTCTCTTTGTCAATTTTTACTTTTTTACAAGAACCAAGGTCTCCAATTTTTACATTCTCTAATTTAATACCTAGGTCTTCAGAGATTACTTGGCCACCAGTTAGAATAGCAATATCTTCTAACATTGCTTTTCTTCTGTCACCAAAGCCTGGAGCTTTTACAGCGACAACTTTTAATCCACCTCTTAATTTATTTACTACCAAAGTGGCTAAGGCTTCACCTTCAACGTCTTCAGAAATAATCATTAATGGCCTGTTAGCTTGCACCACTGACTCCAATAACGGCACCATCGGCTGTAAGTTTGTTAATTTTTTCTCAACTAAAAGAACCAAAGGATTTTCAAGCTCTGTTGTCATCTTCTCAGTATTAGTAACGAAGTATGGAGAAAGGTATCCTCTGTCGAACTGCATTCCTTCAACAACGTCCAACTCAGTTTCTACTCCCTTAGCTTCTTCAACTGTAATTACGCCTTCGTTACCAACTTTTTGCATGGCTTTGGAAATCATATCTCCGATGGATTTTTCACCATTGGCTGAAATTGTTCCAACCTGGGCAACCTCTTCGTTAGCTTTAACTTTTTTGGAAGATGTCTTTAATTTTTCTATTACCTGTTCTACGGCTTTATCTATACCTCTTTTGATATCCATTGGGTTCATACCAGCTGTAACATACTTTAATCCCTCATTAACTATTGCCTGAGTTAGTATTGTAGCAGTAGTTGTTCCATCACCAGCATTATCATTTGTTTTGCTAGCAACTTCTTTAACCATTTGAGCTCCCATATTTTCAAATTTATCTTCTAGCTCAATCTCTTTTGCAACTGAGACACCGTCTTTAGTAGTTCTAGGAGCTCCATAAGATTTATCCATCACTACATTTCGTCCTTTGGGACCTAAAGTTACTTTTACAGCATTAGCTAAAGTGTTTACTCCAGTAAGCATTTTTGATCTTGCCTCTGTATCGAATTTTATTATTTTTGCCATTTTATTCTCCTCTAAAGTTTATTTTTTACTCTTCGAAATTCCCATTATGTCTGACTCTTTCATAATGCTATATTCTTTTCCGTCTATTTTGACTTCAGTCCCGGACCATTTCCCAAAAAGTACTATGTCGCCAATCTTAACATCCATTGGAGCTACTTTGCCATCTTCGTTTTTAGCACCTGGTCCAACAGCTACAACTTCACCTTCTTGAGGTTTTTCTTTAGCTGTGTCAGGTATAATTATTCCGCCAGCAGTTTTCTCTTCACTGTCTAGCACTTTAATAAGCACACGATCGTGCAAGGGTCTAAATTTCATATGTATTTTCTCCTATAAATTTTTACGTAGTGTTGATATGGTATGTTTTAATAAGATTTCAAGAGGCAAATATCATTAAAAAAAACCAATAAATACTATATTTTATGAGGACAACGAAGAGAGAATTAGCAAATTGAAAGAACTAAATCACTTGTCAGATATATATAAAAACTACGATACCTTCTTAATAGATTTATGGGGCGTGATGCATAACGGTGTTAAACTTAATTCGAAAGCAATCGAGGCTATAGAACAATTAAAAAAAAACTCAAAAAAAATTGTATTTTTATCTAATGCACCAAGGCCCAGTTCAAAGGTTGTTGATTTTTTATTAAAAATGAATATGGACAGAAAATATCTCTCAAATGTTATGACCTCAGGTGAAGCTGCCATGTATGCAATCAATAAAAATCGCTTTGGAAAAACTTTTTTCCATCTTGGTCCACAAAGAGACTCTTCTGTTTTTGAGAGAGTAAAGCAAAATAAAACTGTTCTTGAAAAATGTAATTTTATCTTATGTACAGGATTGTTCGACAGTCATGCAAATGATTTAGATTATTACAAATTATTTTTGAAAAAATATGTTTCTAAAAAATTAGTCTGTACCAATCCTGATTTAACTGTACACAGAGGTAATTTAGAAGAACTTTGTGCTGGATCAATAGCAAAAGTTTTTGAAGAATTAGGTGGAGAAGTAGTTTATTTCGGGAAACCACATAAAGAGATATACAAAATGTGCTTTCATGAAAATGAAAAAGTCCTAGCGATTGGCGATAACTTAAGAACAGATATTAAAGGAGCTAACAATTTAAACATAGATTGTATATTTATATCAGATGGAGTTCACCGAAATGAATATAAAGATACTTCAGAACTAGAGTCTCTTTTAGAAAAATATAAAGTAAAAGCAAATTTTTTTCAGAAAGAATTTAAATGGTAATGAAAGTTTACAATAATTTTAATTTAAAACGTAAACATCTAAGGGGTGTAATAGCCATAGGTAATTTTGACGGATTACATCTTGGCCATCAAAAGGTTATAAGAGAAGCAAGACAAAAAGCTAAAAAATTTAGATTGCCCCTAGGCATTATGACTTTCGAACCTGTGCCAGTGATGTTTTTTAGTAAAAAAAAAAAAGATCATAGAATAAATTCTTTACAACAAAAAAAAGATCAACTTAAAAAATTAAAATTAGATTTTTTAATTATAATTAAATTTAATAGAAAATTCTCATCTTTATTACCGGAGCAATTTATCAGTAGAATTATTCATAAAAAGACAGAATGTAGATACCTATTCGTAAGTAAAAATTTTAAATTTGGTTTTAAACGTCAAGGTAATATACACACTTTAAAAAAATTTGAGAAAAAATTTAATTACAAAAATGTTATAACTACTCCATTCAAAAAAAATAAAAAAACAATATCTTCCTCATTTATAAGAAAAAAAATCAGAGCGGGAAAAATTGAAGAAGTGAACAAATTATTAAATCGCTTTTGGTGTATTGAGGGGAAAGTTATAAAAGGAAAAAAAAGGGGACGAAAAATAGGTTTTCCCACATGTAATATGGCTCTCAATGATTATGTAAAACCTAAGCTAGGTGTATATGCAGTAAAAGTAAATTTTGATAATCTCATTAAATCAGGTATTGCCAATATAGGTTATAGGCCGACTTTTAATGGACAAAATCTATTATTAGAAACAAATATATTTGGAATTAATAAAAATTTATATAATAAAGTAATAGGTGTTAGTTTTAAAAAATTTATAAGACCTGAAAAAAAATTTAAGAATTTTGAATATTTAAAAAAACAAATTAAACTTGATATAAAGCAAGCAAAAAATTAAAAATGTCCAAAGATACTTTGCAATTACCTAAAACAGCATTTTCTATGAAAGCTAGCTTGCCAAACAAAGAACCAGAAATTTTAAAAAAATGGGAAAAAAATAAAATTTTCGATAAATTAAGAAAAAATTCTATAGGTAAAGAGAAATTTATTTTACACGATGGCCCACCATATGCCAATGGGCACATACATATGGGAACTGCTCTTAATAAAATTTTGAAGGACATGATAACTCGCTTCCATCAAATGAATGGAAAAGACTCTGTTTATGTTCCAGGATGGGATTGTCATGGATTGCCTATAGAATGGAAGATTGAGGAACAATACAAGAAAAAGAAAAAAAATAAGGATGAAGTTCCAATAAAAGATTTTAGGCAAGAGTGCAGAGAATTTGCAAAAAGCTGGATTGATGTACACATAAAAGAGTTCAAACGATTAGGTGTAGTAGGAGATTTTGAAAATTATTATTCCACTATGAGTTTTGATGCAGAAGCTCAAATAGTAAGAGAATTAGGCAAATTTCTTTTAGACGGTAGTTTATACCAAGGCTTTAAACCGGTTTTATGGTCAACAGTAGAAAAGACAGCTTTAGCTGACGCAGAGGTTGAATATTTAGATCACACTTCTAATACAATCTACGTGGCCTTTAAGATTAAAGACACAAGTAAAGATTTCTTAAAAGATGCTAGTATTATTATTTGGACAACTACACCTTGGACAATTCCAGCTAACAAAGCGTTAGCCTATAATAGCGATATAGAATACTCGGTTTTAGAAATCGAAGATCTTGAATATTTTAAAGATAAAAAGATTGTAGTCGCAAAAAATCTTATTAATTCGATCATTAAAGAATGCTCTATAAAAAATTATAAAGAGCTAAAAACTTTTAAAGGATCTGAATTTAAAGGAACTATATGTAACCATCCATTTATAAAGATGAAATTTGATTATGATGTTCCGATGCTAGATGCTCAATTTGTGAATTTAGACCAAGGGACAGGAATTGTACATTGTGCCCCAAGTCATGGTCCAGATGATTTTAATTTATGTTTAAAGAATAATATACCTTCTTTGTACACCGTAGATAATGCAGGTCTTTATACTAAGGAAATACCTTACTTTACAAACACTCATATATTTAAGGCAGATCCAATTGTAATAGAGAAGTTAAAAGAACAAAATAAATTACTTAAAAACGATAAACTCAATCATAGTTACCCTCATTCCTGGAGGTCCAAAGCACCTCTGATTTATAGAGCGACTCCCCAATGGTTTATATCAATGCAAAAAAATGAACTAAGGAATAAAGCTATTAAGGCTATCAATGATACAGTTTTTTATCCAAATAAAGGAAAAGAGAGACTACTTTCAATGGTTGAAGGAAGACCAGATTGGTGTGTTTCTCGCCAAAGAGTATGGGGAGTACCGTTACCGATCTTTATTAATAAAAAAACGAGAGAACCTCTAAGAGATAAAAAAGTTATAGATAGAATAGCTTCAATTTATGAGAAACAAGGATCTGATTGTTGGTTTACAGATGACCCGAAAATATTTTTAGGCAGCGAATATAACCCGAGCGATTACGAAAAACTAAATGATATTGTTGAAGTGTGGTTTGATAGCGGATCGACACATAGCTTTGTTTTAGAAAAAAGAAAAGATTTAAAATGGCCAGCCGACATGTATTTAGAAGGTTCCGATCAACATAGAGGATGGTTTCATTCATCTTTACTAGAGTCTTGTGGAACAAGAGGTAAAGCTCCATTTGAAAGCATACTTTCGCACGGCTTTGTTGTGGACGGCAAAGGAATGAAAATGTCGAAATCAATGGGTAACGTAATTTCACCTGAAGATATTTTAAAAAATTATGGCGCAGACATTCTTAGAGTATGGGTTGCTGCTTCGGATTATGCAGAAGATTTAAGAATTGACAAAAGTATTTTAACTCAGCATGCAGAGTCATACAGAAAAATACGAAATACCTTTAGATTTATGCTAGGAAATTTAAAGGACGATTATGATAAACAAGATTTTGAGAAAATAGATTTAAAAGAACTTGATGAATTAGAACAATATGTATTGCATAAAATTTATCAGATTAGCAAGTCAGTAGAAATAAACTTAAAAAATTATAATTTTCATAAGCTGTATAAAGAATTATTAAATTTTTGCACTTTAGATCTTTCATCATTTTATTTCGATATAAGAAAAGATGTACTTTATTGTGAAAGCTTAAAGTCACAAAAAAGAATAAATTGTGTAAAAATTTTAAATATAATTTTAGAGAGCTTACTTAAATGGTTTGCTCCAATTTTAGTTTTTACTACTGACGAAATATATAGTTTGGTTAATAAAGACGAAAAAAATATACACGAGCATTCCTTTGTAACTGTTCCAAAAAAGTGGGAGAATAAAAAATTAAGTGATAAATGGGATCAGTTGTTTAAGATTAAACAGGAAGCTAATATAGCTATAGAAGCTAAAAGAGCATCAAAAGAAATTGGATCAAGTCTAGAAGCAGAGGTTAAATTATTTGTAGATAAAAAAAAATTTGAATTATTAAAAGATTTAGATTTAGCCGAATACTTAATAACGTCTAAGGCAGAAAAAATTCTATCAAAAAGTGATAAAATCAAAATTGAAGTGAATAAAGCCAAGGGGAATAAGTGTCCAAGATGTTGGAAAATTTTAGAACAAAACTGTCTAAGATGTTCTGACGTAATACAAAATGAGTCTATTCAATAATCTAAAAGAAAGATCAAAAAATTTTTTGACTAAAGAAAACTTGTATTACTTTATATCAATCACACTTATTTTTTTCATAGATAGACTATCAAAAATAAAAATAATTAATAATTTTAGTGACTTTTCCCACTATATTAATGATTATATTAATATAAATTTAATTTGGAATATTGGAATTGGGTTTGGTCTTTTAAGCACTCACTCATCTCTATTTTACAATTTAGTAACATTATTAATTGGATTAGTTTTAATATTTTTATGTTACTTTTTTTTTATATCAAAAAAAATAGATAAATTAATTTACTCTATAATAATAGGAGGTGCCCTAGGAAATTTCTATGATAGGTTGGTATATAAAGCAGTGCCTGATTTTATAGATCTTCATTATGGAAACTTTCACTGGTTTACTTTCAATGTAGCAGATATATTCATAACATTAGGTATATTAATTTTTATTTTTAGAAGTTTTTTTGTTAATGATTAAAATATGAAAAAATTACATCTTATAATAATCACTTTTTTCTTTCTCTTCTCTTGCGGCTCTTTGAAAGAAGCTGGAAGTGTTTTAAGAAATGAAAAAACAAAAACAACCGATGAGTTTTTAGTAAAGAAAAAAGACCCATTAATATTGCCACCTAATTATGAGGAAATTCCTGAACCTGGTTCAATAAAACAAAAGAAAGAAAATGATAGTCAAAAAATTAAAAAGATTTTAAAAGCCCCGAAAGAAGAGAATATCAATGATAAATCATCTTCTGTTG
>CACIXL010000019.1 GCA_902590625.1 uncultured Pelagibacteraceae bacterium
AACTCCTCTTGCTTTTATTGCAAAAGCCTTAGTAAGCGCTTTAAAAGAATTTCCAAATTTTAACGCATCATTAAACCCTGAGAGTAATAAAATTATTTATAAAAAATATTTTCATATCGGTTTTGCCGTTGATACTCCTCATGGTCTTATGGTTCCTAAATTAAGAAACGTTGATCAAATGAGTATTCAAAAAATTGGGGAAGAGCTTAGAAATACAAGTCAACTTTGTAGAGAACTTAAAATCGATAAAAAAGAATTTTTTGGTGGATCGATGACTATATCGAGTTTAGGGGGTATAGGTGGAACGCATTTTACGCCCATCATCAATCCTCCAGAAGTAGCAATTTTAGGTGTTGGAAAAACTTTCGACAGACTTGTAAAAGAAAAAAATCAAATAGTTTCTAAAAAGATACTTCCAATATCACTATCTTATGATCACAGATTAATAGATGGAGCAGAAGGTGCTAGATTTTGTGTCTATCTTGGAAAATGTCTTGGTAAAGATTTTGCCTTTAAGCTTGCTGTTTAGATCTTCTTAAACTATTAACCCCTGATGGATAAAAAATCGTTCTCACTAATTTGCGCTATTGTTACATCTGTTCTTTGGGGCTCAGCTTTTGTGGCGCAAGACATGGGTATGGATTTTATAGGGCCACATACTTTTAATGTAGGAAGATTTTTAATTGGATTTTTAACTTTACTTCCTTTCTTTTTCATTTTTGAATTTAAAAATATAAATTTCAAGCAACTCGATAAAAGAAAAATAGCTTATTTTTTATTTTACTTAGGATTTGTTTTGGCCATAGGCCAAGAGCTACAACAGATTTCTTTAATATATACCGATGTAGCTAATACAGGAGTTTTCACCGTTTTTTATGTTTTGGTTGTTCCGGTAATTTCTTATTTTATATTTTCAAAAAAAATGCATTGGTCTATTTGGCCTTCAGTTTTTATCTGTATACTTGGAGGTCTACTTTTAAGTGAACTAAATAATTATTCAGTGAGATTGGGTGATGCTCTAGGAATCTTAAGTGCCTTTTGTTGGGGAGTTCATATTTTGTTAATAAGGAAAACAATTGAAATGTTTAACTTTCCAATAACTATAGCAATGTCTCAATGTTTTGTTGCATGCCTAGTTTTAATTGGCCCAATGTTTTATTTCGAAGATCCAACGTTTAACAATTTTTTAAAAGACTCATACGAAGTTTTATATGTCGGTATTTTATCAAGTGGACTCGCCTTTTTATTACAAACATATAGTTTACAAAATATATCTCCAGCACCTGCTGCGATAGTTTTCTCGTTGGAAGGTGTTTTCGCAGCAATTTTGGCATGGTTAATACTAGACCAATTCTTAAATGAAATTAAAATTTTAGGAATATTTTTAATATTAGCTGCTGTAATTTTCTCACAACTAATGCCAATATATGATAAAAAAAAATATGGACGAAACTAATAAAGGTTTTATGAAACATTTGGGTGGTCTGGAATTAAAACAGATCAGCGATTCTCAATACGAATTTTTAGTTGAAGTAAAAGAAATGCATTTGAATACTGGAAAAATTGCTCATGGTGGTTTTCTTGCATCCATTGCTGACACTGGAATGGGAACCGCTGCTCATAGAGTAGCGGGAAATAATAGATGCGTTACAATAAATTTAGATATGAAATTTATTTCTGCAGGTAAGTTAGGTGATAAGCTTAAAGGAGATGTAAAAATTTTAAAGAAAACAAAGACTCTTGTTTTTATAGGCTGTGAAATTTCTAATGATAAAGAGATTGTTGTTTCTGCCTCTGGAACTTGGAAAATTCTTTAAGTTTTTCTCCTATAATTTAAATAACCAACTATTAATAAAAATATTAAAGCAAAAGGGTAAGCGATAGCTTTGTTCGGTCTTTCAGGATTTTCAATTTTAAAATTACTTATGATGTCACCCATTTGAATGCCAGATTTTTTTGCCTCCCCTTTCCAATTTAATTTATCAACAGTAAGTTGATCATTCTGATCTACTAATGTCACTCCATATTCTTCTAAATTATAATTATTTTCAAATTTTCCTTTGTCAATTACAAATAATTTATATCTTTCTCCATATTCGGTAACTCGAGTAACCTTAATGTGTACCTCTTTTGATGGATCAAAAGATAAATTTTGAATACTTTCTGCTGAAAGTTTTTGTTCATTAAATTTTGGATAGAATTTACTTAATACATAGTCTGGAGCTAAAAAAGATAAAGATATGATTAAGAAAGCTATAGTTTCGTACCACCTTAATTTATTTATAAACCATTGTTGTGTAGCTGCAGTAAAAACTAAAATACCTATTAATGAAGTGACTATTACAAGTAGAGCTTGCCATATACTGTCTACCCCTATTAATAAAAGTTCATGGTTAAATAAGAAAACGATTGGTAGAATTCCTGTTCTTAAACTATACCAAATAGCTTGGAGTCCTGTTCTTAAAGGATCACCACCAGAAATTGCTGCTGCCGCATATGATGCCAAACCAACAGGAGGTGTAACATCAGCCATCAATCCGAAATAAAATACAAATAAATGAACAGCAATTAATGGAAAAATAAAACCTGAAGCATTTCCAACATCAACTAGAACTGTAGCCATTAGTGAAGCCACTACCACATAGTTTGCAGTTGTAGGAAGACCCATTCCTAGAAGCAAACAAAGAATAATAGTTAATAAAATTAATATGATTACATTATCTCTAGCTATTGTCTCAATGACTATAATTAAGTTTGTGCTTAATCCTGTAGATCCAACTGCTCCTACTATTATACCTGCAGTGGCAATCGCTATTCCAACCCCCACCATGTTGATCGCACCTTTTTGAAGACCTACGATAGTTTGATTCCACCACTCGATTAAGCCAATTTTATAATCTGAGTTTTTGATTAAACGGTTTATCAAATTCACTAAGATTAAAGAAATCGTTGCATAAAAAATTGAAAAACCTGCGGTGTATCTCATGTAAACAAGTAGAAAAATTAAAACAAAAATTGGTATTAAAAAATGTAGTCCAGATAAAAAGGTTCTCTTTAGATGAGGAACATCGGCATCATCCATTCCTTTAAGCCCTAGTTTAAGAGCCTCTAGATGGGATATATAAAATAAAGCAATGTATGAAATAATAGCTGGTAAAAAAGCATGTTTGACAACTTCAAAATAGGTAACGCCGATAAAACTAGCCATAACGAAAGCTGCGGCACCCATAACTGGAGGCATGATTTGACCATTAACAGATGATGAAACTTCAATAGCCCCTGCCTTCTCTTGAGAGAATCCGGTTTTTTTCATAATCGGGATTGTAAAAGTTCCAGTAGTTACAGTATTTGCAATTGAAGAACCTGATATCATTCCTGTCATTCCTGATCCTAAAATTGCTGCCTTAGCAGGTCCTCCTCTCATTTTGCCAACCATTGCAAATGCTAAATCTAAGAAGTATTTTCCTCCTCCAGCTGTTTCCAATAAGGCTCCAAAAAGAACAAATAAAAATATGAAATCAACAGATACACCTATAGGTATTCCAAAAATAGCTTCTTGATCGAACCATTGAAATCCAACTAATCTTTTTACAGAAAGACCCCCATGAGAAATAATATCTGGAGCATATTTTCCAAAATAAGAAAATAAAAGAAAGCAGATAGCAATAATTACTAAAGGTAATCCGATTGCTCTTCTTGTTGCCTCTAAAAGTATCAAAATACCAATCGCTCCTATGATCAATTCAACAGGAACTTTATATCCTAATATTTCTTTAACTAAGAGAATGCCGCCTCTATTAACAAGATCATCATAGAAAATATAAATATAAAGACAACAGAATGCAGCAACTATACTTATGATAATATCAAAGGCTGATATTTTTTTTCCTCTTATCATAGGAAAAATTAAAAATGTTAGTGTTAAAGCAAAACCTAGATGTATCGCTCTTGCAGGTAGTCCTTTAAACATTCCGATGTTAAACCAAAAAGGGAAAGGAGAAGCGTACCAAAGTTGAAATAATGTCCAAAGAATAGCTATTCCAAAGACTATTTTTAAATGTACGCCTGATAAATTTCTTGTGGGTGAAATATCTTCCTGAATTTTGTCTTTAATCTTACTTTGAATAGTTTGATTCATTTCACTAAAGATACATTATTCTAAAAAAAAAGGCCCAAGAAATATTGGGCCTTTTTTAATTAAATTAAAAAGTTGAATTACATTAATCCAGCTTCTTTATAGTACTTAATTGCACCTGGATGTAATGGAGCTGATAAACCATCAGCTATCATATTTTTCTTTTCCAGAGGTCCAAAAGCAGGGTGTTGAGCTCTGAAGTCATCAAAGTTCTCCATTACCGCTTTTGTTACTAAGTATACAAGTTCCTCAGAAACATCTGCGCTTGTAACAACTGTAGCTTTTACACCAAAAGTTGTAGCATCTTTTTTCTGATTAGAATAAGTTCCTTTTGGAATTACAGCTTTTGCATAGTAGTCAGCTCCATCAATTAAACCTTGAACTGGTGCACCAGTTAAATTAATTGGGCTAGCTTTTGCTTTACAAGTAGCTGCTTGCTCCATAGCACCATTTGGAAATCCAACTGAATATCCAAATGCATCTATTTTACCATCGCAAAGAGCTTTAACTTGTTCAGAAGAAGTAAGTTCAGTAGTTGCTTTGAACATACTCATGTCTGCTCCCATTGCTTTCATTAGTTCTTCCATAGTTCCTCTTTGACCAGAACCTGGGTTACCTATGTTTACTGTTTTTCCTTTTAGGCCTTTGAAATTTTTAATTCCAGATTTTTTACTTGCCCAAATTTGGAAAGGTTCGTTGTGAACAGAAAATACAGCTCTTAAATTACTAAACTGTTTTCCTTCCCATTTGCTTGAACCATTGTAAGCATGATACTGCCAGTCTGACTGAGCAACACCAAATTGAAACTCACCATCTTTGATTTGTCCAATATTGTAGTTAGAACCACCTGTTGAAGGTGCAGTACATCTATAAGCTTTAGCTGTACCTTTTTTTCTACCATGATCAGCACTAATTGCTGACTTGTGTAACATTTTACAGATAGCGTTACCTGTTTGGAAATATACTCCAGTAGGTCCACCTGTTCCTATTGTAAAGAACTCTGCTGATTTAGCGATTGAAGTTAATGGGCTTGAAAAAGCTATCATTACTAAAAAAGCTGAAATCATTGATATCATTTTTTTCATGTGTACATCCTTTTGTTAGTTGGTTAATTTAACTACGTTATTGAATTGAGGTCAAAGAGATTCTTATAAATTTTTCACCCAATTTGACAATTTTGAAACACCTTCAACTACATTTGGGGCATACTTTTTGATCATCTCATCATCTATCATTTTACAGTTTGTAACGTTTTTAAAAAATTCTACTCCATCAAAATCCGTGTAACTTAACCTGGTTAACATCTTTTTTGGTTTAAAACCAAAGTCAGATCCTGGTAACATTGCCACTCCTGTATCATTTAAAATAGCCTCACATAGTTCAGAAGATGTTTTGTATTTTTTATTTTTAAATTCTGGCATTAAATAAAATGCCCCCTGAGGAGGAGCTATTAATATCTTATTTGATTTAAGATTGTTATAAACATAATTACCTACGGCTTTTAATATTGCTCTAACTTTAAGTTTGTAAAAATTGTGTTCGTGAGCGTAAGCTTCTACAGCCGCATATTGCGTAGGTGTATTAACCGTTGAATATGATTCACTGGCAAGAGATTTTAAGCTCTTTAAAAATTCAGTTAATTTTTTTGGCACTGCTAGAAATCCTAATCTCCAACCACCAGCCCCACACCACTTACTCAATCCGCCAGTTATAAAAGTTAATTCAGGATAATATTTTGAAATTGAATTGTATTCATTAGTAAAAGTAAGATCGGTATAAATTTCATCAGATAAAAGCATAATTTTATATTTTTTGGCTACTTTGGCTAGCTCTTCTAAATTTTCACAAACTGCACCAGATGGATTATTTGGTGAATTAAGGATCAAAATCAAATTTTTATTTTTTCCAACTGATTTAATTTTTTTTTCAAGTTCTTTTCCAGTAGGAAACCAATTATTTTCTCTAGTAGTTTCTAACCAATGAACTTTGTTTGAACCAATCTCTGCTTGAGGCTCATAAGATACCCAACCAGGTGCTGGAATTATAATTTCTCCATTAAAAGCAATATGGATTAACAACATTGCCTCTTTTGAGCCGGGTGTTATTAAAATATTTTCTTTAGGATATTCGTTTCCTGTTCTTTTAGAGAGGTATTTTGAAATATTTTCTCTTAATTCAGGTAATCCTTGAATAGGTAAGTATTCCTTTCTATGAGCATTATTTTTAAGTGCCTCCACAATCTTTGCTGGCACAGGAAATGGTGATTGACCAAATCCAAACTGATAAACTTTTTTTCCTCTAGAAATAAGTTCTTTAGACTTTTCGTTGATTACAAGTGTGGAAGACTCTTTTAATTTTAGAATTTTTTTTTTTACTTTAGAAGACATTTAAACTTAATTTTACCTATACGGGGACTGGCTATAAGAAGTCAAATAAATTGTTAAAATTGGAACATTTGACAAAACGATTCGGTCATGTTTTAATCTTATTTTGTTCTCAACTTTGATCTACATATAGTATAAAAAAAATTATCTAACACAAATATGAACACTAACTCATCAAAAATTATCGCTCTATTGGGACCTACCAATACTGGGAAAACGTATGTGGCTATTGAAAAAATGCTGGAATTCGAAACTGGAATATTTGGTTTGCCTTTAAGGCTTTTAGCCAGAGAAGTTTATGACAAGTGTGTAAACAAAGTTGGCGTAGAAAAAGTTGCGCTTATTACAGGTGAAGAAAAAATAATTCCTAGCACTGCGAATTATTTCATTTGCACAGTGGAGTCCATGCCTAAAGATAAAGAAGTAGATTTCATTGCAATCGATGAAATACAAATGTGTGCTGATAGGGAGAGAGGTCATATCTTCACTGAACGATTATTAGAATTACGTGGAAGTAAATTAACCATGTTTCTGGGCTCCCAAGTTATGGCAAAAATCATTAAGGAATTAGTTGAAAATGTAGAGTTTGAAAATAAAGAGAGATACTCTAAATTAAGTTATTCAGGAATAAAAAAAATATCTAAATTAGAACGGAAAGTTGCAATAATAGCTTTTTCTATCGAAGAAGTTTACGCAATAGCTGAACTAGTTAGAAGACAAAAAGGTGGAGCAGCTGTGATTATGGGCTCTTTAAGTCCTAAAACTAGAAACTCGCAAGTTGGTCTTTATCAATCAGGTGATGTTGATTATTTAATTGCAACTGATGCTATTGGTATGGGTTTAAACATGGATATTAATGAAATTTTCTTTTCAAATTTAAAAAAGTTTGATGGAAAAAAAACCAGGCGGCTTAATTTAATTGAAATGTCTCAAATAGCAGGTCGTGCTGGTAGATACAAAAATGACGGAGGATTTGGAACTACAGGTGATTGTGAAACACTAAATTCAGATGAAATAGAAAAAATTGAAAATCACCAATTGCCTGATACAAAAACAATTTACTGGAGAAATTCAAAATTAGATTTTAAAAATCCTGAAAATCTTATAGCCACTCTTGAGCTCAAGCCGTCAAACAAAAATCTTTTAAGAACGCAAGACTCTCTTGATGAAAGTGTTTTAAGATTTTTTTTAAAAAAAGGGTCAAATAATATTATTTATCATAAAAATTTAGAACTTTTGTGGGAATGTTGTCAAATACCTGATTTTGAAAAAAAGGCATATGGGCAACATATAAATGTTATTGATAAAGTTTTTCAATTTTTATCAACTCGAAAAAATAAAATACCCAGTACATTTATGAAAGAACAGCTTAAAGGTTTAGAAAAAGATCATGGAAATGTGGACTTATTATCTCATAGGTTATCTAATGTTCGGACATGGTCTTATGTTGCAAATAAAAAAAATTGGGTAGAAAATTCAGATTATTGGGTTCAATTAACAAAAAATATTGAGGACAAATTATCTGATAAATTACACGATGAATTAACTAAAAGTTTCATTGATAAGAAAATAAGTATTCTTTCAAGGAACTTAAAACAAGATCTTGTTTTAAATACGGAAATTAATGATGATAATAAAATTTATATTGATGGGCAATTAATTGGTGAGTTAAAAGGCTTAAAGTTTTTAATAGAAATTACGTCAAAAACACTGGATACAGACATAAAATCAATCAAAAAAGCTGCAAGAAAAGGTATTGAAAAAGAATTAATTGAGAGAGTAGATGAAATTCTTACCAAAGCAGAAATTAATATTGATGAGGAAAGAAAAATTATTTGGAAAGGGAATCCAATTGCTAGACTAAAAAAAGGGAATGATTATTTAAATCCTGATATAGATATTATTGCTGATGAAGCGTTAAATGATGAGTCAAAAACCAAGTTAACTTTATTTATTAATAAATGGCTAAGTGAATATATTAACGAAGTTTTGGGTGATTTAATTAGACTTACAAAACATAAGATTACTAATCAGTATCTTAGAGGATTAGTATTTCAACTTTATGAAAACAACGGAGTAATAAAAAGAAAAGAGGTAGATAAAATTGTGAAGTCTATTCCTGCTGAGGAAAGAAAAAAACTATGGGGGATGGGCATTAAAATTGGCAGATATCATATCTATCTACCTAAAATGCTTAAACCAAAAGCTGTTGAATTTAGAATAGGTTTATGGAAAATATTTCACAATCTTTCTGACAAAAATAAAATACCAAAATCTGGTTTAAACTTTTTATCTAATAACACTTTGGATAAGAAATTTCTTTTATTATGTGGTTTTGAACAATTTAAGGAATACTTTGTTAGGATTGATATTCTAGAAAAATTGTTTTTAAAGATTATAGAAAATACTAAAAATAAAAAATTTAAGATAAATGCTGAAATGATGAATTTATTAGGTTGTTCCAAAGAAAATTTCTATAAGCTTATGACCTATATGAATTACAAGAAGGACAAAATGCTAGATACTTATATTTTTAAAGGAGAAAAAAAGAAAAAAGAGAAAATAATACAGTTTGACAAAAAAGAAAATCCATTTAATAAACTTCTTTCTTTAAACATTAAATGAATAAATTAGACAAAGAGAGTATAATCGGTATTTCTGCATTACTTGTCCATGCTGCTAAAATTGATGAAATTTATTCTTCTCATGAAAAAGATTTGATAAAAGATTTTATAAATTCTTACTTAAAAAATGATGATGCGAACGAAATTTTAAAAGAGGCTGAAAATATAGAATCTAATTCAAACCAATTATTAAATTATACAAATATAATAAAACAAAATTCAATAGATATTAAAAAAGACATAATTGAACATTTATGGAAAGTGATAATCTCCGATGATACAGTAGATCAGTATGAAGCAAATTTGATGCGTAGAATTTGTGGTCTCATATATTTTCCAGATAAAGAATGCGCAGAAATTAAATTACAACTGATAAATAATAAATGACCTATATTGTAAAAGATGAATGCATAAAATGTAAGCTTACTGATTGTGTAGAAGTTTGCCCGGTTGATTGTTTCTATGAAGGGGAAAATTTTCTAGCAATTAACCCTGATGAATGCATTGATTGTGGAGTGTGTGAACCCGAATGTCCTGTAGATGCTATAAAGGCAGATACTGATGAAAGTGTTAAAGATATGGATAAATGGTTATTGATTAATAAAAAGTTTTCTGCAATATGGCCTAATATTTCAAAAAAGCAGGAACCTATGAAGGACCACGAAAAATTTAAAAATATTAAAGACAAGTATGATAAATACTTTTCAGAAAAACCTGGAAAATAGATATGCCAAAAAAAAAGAAAGTAAAAAAAGTAAAAAAAGTAAAAAAATTAAATAAAACAAAACCAAGCTTAAGATTATCTGAAAAAAAAAATAACACACCTGGCTCTGATGACAAACCAGAGATTAAAAAAATTAAGAGACAACCGACTGAAAAAAGAATTTACAATTTAAAAGATTTTGTAGTTTACCCTAAACATGGTGTTGGCAAAATTACCTCTATTGAAAAAGCAAATATTGGTCAAATAGATATTCAATTTTATAAGATATTAGTTGAAAAGGAAAAGTTAACTTTAACAGTACCAATTAACCAACAATCAAAACTAAGACCTATCTCGTCAATTAATCAAATTAATAAATGTATATCTATTCTAAAAACCAAGCCAAAAATTAAAAGAACAATGTGGAGTAGACGTGCTCAAGAATATGATCAAAAAATCAACTCTGGAAAAATTTACGAGTTAGCAGAAGTAGTGAAAGACTTAAACAAAAACACGGACATAATTGCCGATCAATCATATTCGGAAAGACAATTATTTGAAAAAGCCTATGAAAGATTGAAATCTGAATTCGAGGCTGTTCTTAAAACTAGTCCTGAAGAAGTAAAAAAAAAGATGGATAAAGCTTTGGGAAGAACAAATATTTCTGAAAACATAGAATAAAAAAACGCCCTTCTTAAAAAAATTAAAAAGGGCGTTTAGTTAAAGAGAAAACTATCTTCTTTTTCTTCTTCTCTTTTTGGCTTTCTTTTTAGTTTTCTTTTTAGCTTTTTTTCTTCTTTTAGCCATCTTTTCTCCCTTGTTATTAAACAAATCTTAA
>CACIXL010000020.1 GCA_902590625.1 uncultured Pelagibacteraceae bacterium
GAAACTTTAATTGCATTAGCTAAAATTTTTTTATCTGAAGTTAATTTAGGACATTCATCTAAAACCATTATTATATCTGAATTAATAGATTTCTGTACTTGGATACTTTTTTCTGGACTTAAAATTATTTTTTTTCCATCTATATGAGATTTAAAAATAGCGCCTATTTTAATATCAATTTTATTAAATTTTGATAAAGACATTATTTGATATCCACCTGAGTCAGTGAGAATTGGTTTTTTCCAATTCATAAAACTGTGAAGACCACCAAATTCGTTTAAAGTTTCTATTCCTGGTCTTAGCAATAAATGATAAGTGTTTCCTAAAATTATTTGTGTGTTTGTATCATAAATATCATCTGTAAAAATTCCTTTAATAGTTCCTTGAGTTCCTACTGGCATGAATGCTGGAGTATCAATAGATCCATTCGGTGTAATAATCTTTCCAAGTCTTGCTTTATCTTCTTGAGCAATTAACTCAAAAGAGAATTCACCACTTAGCATTGAATATTATTTTGATCTAAGGCTGATTATCTTGTCAGGATTTGGGACTGTACCACTATTGGGATCACCTTTTTTTATCATATCAATAAACTCCATGCCCTTTATTACTTTACCAAATGCTGAATACTGTCGATCAAGATGTGGAGCTGAGTCAAAACAAATAAAAAATTGACTATTAGCACTATTAGGATCTGCAGACCTTGCAGCTGAAAGTACACCCCTAGTATGAGCTATATCAGAAAATTCTGCTTTTAAATTTGGTAAATCAGAACCTCCAGTTCCAGCCATGGATAAATTAAAATCTGGACTGTTAGAATTGCCAAATTTAACATCTCCAGATTGTGCCATAAAACCGTCTATAACTCTGTGAAAAACAACTCCGTCATATTTTCCAGTATCTGAAAGTTCTTGAAATCTTTTAACGTGGTTTGGTGCCTTATCAGGGTAAAGTTCGATTTCAACATCACCATATGTAAGTTTTAAAATCATAAGATTATTTTTTGCAAAAATATTTGTATTTAGTAGACTAAAACATAATATAAATAAACAAATAATTTTTTTCATCAAATTTTATTTTTAAGATGTTTTACAGTCGATTTAGTAACAAATCTATCTATATTACCACCTAAACTTGCTATTTCTTTCACAAACTTTGATGAAATAATTTGATTTTCTACATCTGACATTAAAAACATTGTTTCAATTTTGTTATTTAATTTTTTATTCATTCCTGCTAATTGAAACTCGTATTCAAAATCAGATACTGCTCTTAGGCCTCTTATTATTGTATTAGCTTTATATCTTTTACACAAATCTATAGTTAAATCATCAAATGATATTACTTTAATCTTCTTTCTGTTAAGTTTCAAATCTCTAAATAATGAATTATTTATGATATTTAATCTATCAGCTAAAGAGAAATGGTAATGTTTATTTGTATTATCAGTTGTAGCAACAATCAAACGGTCAAAAACATTTATAGATTTTTTAATAACATCAATATGCCCGTATGTTATTGGGTCAAATGTTCCAGGATAAATTGCTGTGTTCATTTTTACTGTATATTATCCTCAATTTTAATAACTGATACAACTTTTTCACTTCCGGACAATTTTTTAATTCTTACACCTTGAGTATTGCGCCCTGCAACTCTTATTTCTTTCACTGCGCATCTCATTATACTGCCTTTGTCGGTAGATAAAATTATTTCATCAGCTTCATTTACTACCAAGGATGAGGAAATATTTCCATTTCTTGGAGAATTTATAATTCCGATTATTCCCTTGCCCCCTCTATTTGTTACCCTGTAATCTAAGTATGATGATCTTTTACCATAACCATTTTCTGTTACAGATAATATAAATTTATCAACTCCATTTTTTATTTTTTTATCTTTGGCTAGTGTTTTGGTATCGATTTTACTATTATCTAAAATTGATAATGATATTACCTTATCTTTTTCGTTAAGTTGAATTCCCTTTATACCTTTTGAAGAACGTCCTTTAAATAATCTTAATTTCTTAGATTTGAACCTTATACATTTTCCAAATTGAGTACTCAATAAAATATCTTGATCCTCTCTACAGATTTTTACTCCTATAATTCTATCATCTTGATCAAGTTTCATAGCAATTTTTCCACTATTATTTATATTTACAAAATCTTCTAAAGTATTTTTTCTTACGTTTCCTTTTGAAGTAGCAAAAACAACCATTAAATTTTTCCATTCAGCCTCATCTTCAGGTAAAGGCATAATTGAGCTTATAGAGTGGTGACTTTTAAGAGGAAGAATATTAAAAATCGATTTACCCTTAGATGCGGCGGTTCCCTCAGGAATTTTGTGAGCTTTAATTTTATAGACTAATCCTTGAGTTGAAAAAAACAAAACTGGAGTATGGGTATTTGCTGTAAATATTTGAACAACAAAATCCTCTTCTCTTGTGGAAATACCAGTTTTTCCTTTACCACCTCTTTTCTGGGCTTTTAAAGAACTAAGTGGACTACGTTTTATATAACCTTGATTTGTAATGCTTATTACTACGGACTCCTTTTGAATTGTTTCCTCAATATTATAATTGAGAACAGCATCAATAATTTTTGTTTTTCTAGGAGACGAAAATTTATCTTTAATATTTTCTAATTCATTTATAATTAATTTATAGAGTTCTTTTTTTGATGAAATTAGCTTGTTATACTCAATAATTAATTCAGCAAGCTTGTTGATTTCATTTTCTATTTCGCCAATACCATAAGCAGTTAATTTTTGTAATCTTAATTCTAAAATTGCATTAACTTGATAGTTAGAAAGTGAATAACTCGTAATGTTTCTCTTTTTTTCTATTAGGGTTATTAATTTAATACTTTTTTTAATTTTCCATTTTTTTGATAAAAGATTTTTTTTTGCAATCTCAGTATCTTTTGAATTTTTAATAATCTTAATTATCTCATCAATATTCTCAACAGCGGTGGCAAGACCAATTAAAATATGAGCTCTTTCTTCGGCTTTCTTTAAATCAAATTTAACTCTTTTAATAACGGTATCTTCTCTAAATTTTAAAAATTCAGAAATAAATTCTTTTAAATTAAGTATTTTAGGTTTGTTATTTACAATTGCCAGTGTATTGAAGCCAAACGAGCTTTCAATGTTTGTAAGTTTATAAAGCTGTCTTCTTATTGTTTCAGGTTCGACTGCTTTACGTAGTTCGATTACTACTCGTATACCTTCTCTATTTGATTCATCTCTAATATCTCTAATACCTTCAATTTTTTTATCTCTAACTAGTTGAGCTATTTTTTCAATTAAAATAGATTTGTTTACCTGATATGGAATTGATTTAATAATTAAGATTTCTCTTCCACCTTTTTTTTCTTCTAGTTCTATTTCTCCTCTAATTTTAAATGAACCTCTTCCTTTGTTATATCCTTGTTTAATTATATCTTTCCCAATAATAATCCCACCGGTTGGAAAATCCGGGCCTGGTACATGTTTCATTAATTGAGCAATAGTTATTTCTTTGTTATTAATATAAGCAATAGTTCCATCAATTATTTCGCCTAGATTATGGGGTGGGATACTTGTTGCCATACCCACTGCTATTCCCCCAGCACCATTAACTAAAATATTAGGGTATTGAGAAGGTAACACCTCAGGTTCTTTTTCAGTTTCATCGTAATTACTCCTGTATGTAACTGTATTTTTCTCTAAGTCTTCTGTTAAAAATTGTGCAATTTTTCCTAATTTTGTCTCTGTGTATCTCATGGCTGCAGGCGGGTCGCCGTCTATTGAGCCAAAATTACCTTGGCCAGTTATTAAGGGAACACTCATTGAAAAATCTTGAACAAGTCTGACTAACGCATCATAAACGGATTGATCACCGTGAGGATGATATTTACCAATTACATCTCCAACTATTCTTGCCGATTTTCTAAAAGGTTTAGACCAATCATAACCGCCTTTGTACATTGCATATATAATTCTTCTGTGAACAGGTTTTAATCCATCTCTAACGTCTGGAAGAGCTCTACTAACAATTACGCTCATTGCGTAAGATAAATAAGATGAGCTCATTTCATCTTGCACAAAAATAGCTTTAAAAGATTTATTATTCTCTACAGTATTTTTTTCCATGAAATTTTAGAAAGGAATTTCATCATCTAAATCTGAGTTTTCCTGATTTAGATTGTCGTTTGGTAACGAACTTTTGTTCTCAGAGACTAGATTTGAATTACCGTTATTACCTCTGCTGTCTAACATAGTTAAACTCGAATTATATCCTTGAAGAACGATTTCAGTTGAGTATTTATCCTGACCTGTAGACTCATCTTTCCATTTTCTAGTGCTTAATTGTCCTTCAACGTACACGTTAGCTCCTTTTTTTACGTACTGCTGTACAACGTTAACTAAACCCTCGTTGAATATTACCACTCTATGCCATTCAGTTTTTTCTTTCTTTTCCCCGCTTGACTTGTCTTTCCAGCTTTGGCTAGTTGCTATACTTAATCTTGCAACATTTTTACCGTTTACCATTTGCTTTATTTCAGGATCTGCGCCTAAACGACCTATTAATTGTACTTTATTTAAACTTCCAGCCATAATAATTTTGAATAAATTTTGAATATTTATTTATAAAAGTAGTTATTTATATCATAATTACCTAATAATTATAAGTTGAATGTTATTTTAAAGAAAAAAAATGTTGAAAAAAATCGTTGTAAAAGGCGCTAAAGAACACAACCTTAAAAACGTTTCTCTTGAAATTCCTAAAGAGAAATTAGTTGTAATAACTGGTCTATCTGGATCAGGAAAGTCATCTCTTGCGTTTGATACTATATACGCTGAAGGTCAAAGAAGATATGTAGAAAGCCTCTCTTCTTACGCAAGGCAATTTCTAGATAAAATGAAAAAACCTAAAGTGGATTTAATCGAAGGTCTGAGTCCAGCTATATCTATAGAACAAAAAAATACATCCAAAAATCCAAGGTCAACGGTGGCAACAGTAACTGAAATATATGACTACATGAGAGTTCTTTTTGCTCGGGTTGGCATTCCCTATTCTCCTTTTACAGGTAAACCTATTGTATCTCAGCCAATAAGTGAAATGGTGGACAAAATAAAAAAACTACCAAAAAATAATACGATACACCTTTTAGCGCCAATAGTTAGAGGCAGAAAAGGAGAATATAAAAAAGAAATTTTAAATTATAAGAAAAGAGGTTTTACAAAAATTAAGGTTGATGGGAAATATCTTAATATAGATGAGTTTCCTAATTTAAATAAAAAACTTAAACATGAAATTTCAATTATTGTAGATAGAGTGATCCTTAATTCAAGTCTTGGAAATAGATTAGCTGATAGTGTTGAAACAGCTGTAAATCTCTCAAACGGGTTGCTAGTAGTTGAGTATGAAAATGAAACATTGCCAAAAAAATTTAGAAAACGAGAAACTATTACTTTTTCATCGAAATTCTCTTGCCCTGAAAGTGGCTTTACTATTGAGGAAGTTGAACCACGGCTTTTTTCTTTTAATTCTCCATATGGTGCATGCGAAGAGTGTGAAGGGATTGGGCATAATCTTAACGTAGATCCTAATTTAGTTGTTTCAGATACAAAAAAAAGTCTTCAGGACGGTGCTATCGAACCATGGGCAAAATCTACGTCACTTTATTATGCACAAACTTTAGCTTCTATCGCTAAACATTATAAAATTTCAATGACAGATTCATGGAGAAAAATTCCAAAGAAGATACAAGATATAATTTTATATGGTTCAGATGAAGAAGAGATAAAGTTTTCATATGATGATGGATATGAAGCATACACAACAAAGAAAACATTTGAGGGTGTAGTGAATAATCTTGAAAGACGTTATTTAGAGACTGATAGCGAATGGAAACGAGAAGAGATATCTCAATATCAAAGTGAAACACCCTGTGATAAATGCAAAGGAATGAGATTAAAAGATGAAGCGTTATGTGTAAAAATTAACTCTCTCAATATTAGTGAAGTTACAGAAAAATCAATTGATGATGCCCAAAAATGGTTTGAAAATTTACAAAATGTATTAACGGAACGTGAAAACAAAATAGCACAACATATTTTGAAAGAAATTAACGAAAGACTAAATTTTTTATTAAATGTTGGTTTAAATTATTTAACACTAGCTAGAGAGTCCGGAACTTTATCAGGCGGTGAAGCACAAAGGATAAGATTAGCTTCTCAAATCGGTTCTGGTCTTACGGGAGTTTTATACGTATTAGATGAACCTTCAATTGGATTACATCAAAGAGATAATAAAAAATTGATAAAAGCTTTAAAAAAATTAAGAGATCTTGGCAATACAGTAATTGTTGTGGAACATGATATAGAAACAATGGAAAATTCAGATCATATAATCGATATTGGTCCTGAAGCTGGATTAAATGGTGGACAAATTGTTGCTAATGGCACTGTTAAAGAAATTATTTCAAACTCAAAAAGTATAACTGGTGATTATTTGTCGGGAAAAAAGTTTATATCGATTCCTAAGAAAAGAAGATCAGCTAAAAATGGAAGGTTTATAGAAATAAGTGGAGCAAGTGGAAATAATTTAAAAAAAGTAAATTTAAGGATCCCAGTTGGAACCTTTACTTGTGTAACTGGTGTTTCTGGCAGTGGGAAATCAACTTTAATTTTACATACTTTATATAATGCATTTAATTTGATGTTGAATAAAAACAAAAGTCGTAAAGTTCCAAAAGCTTTTACAGGATTCAAAGGGACCGAACTGATTGATAAAATAATAGATATAGATCAGTCTCCAATTGGAAGGACCCCTAGATCAAACCCAGCTACTTATACTGGTGCCTTTGGTCCTATAAGAGAATGGTTTGCTGGATTACCAGAGTCTAAAGCAAGAGGATACAAAGTTGGTAGATATTCTTTTAATGTTAAAGGTGGAAGATGTGAAACATGTGAGGGAGATGGAGTTATAACATATGAAATGCATTTTTTGCCCGATGTATTTATCCCTTGCGATACTTGTAAAGGAGCAAGATATAATAGAGAGACATTAGAAATAAGATTTAAAAATAAAAATATTGCAGATGTTTTAGATATGACCGTTGATGAAGGATGTGAATTTTTTGAAAATATACAATCAATAAGGTCAAAATTAATTACCCTAAAACATGTTGGGCTTGGGTATATGAAAATTGGCCAGCAAGCTACTACGTTATCTGGTGGTGAAGCACAAAGAATTAAATTAGCAAAAGAGCTATCAAAAAGACCGACTGGAAGAACTTTATATATTTTAGATGAACCAACAACAGGATTGCACTCACACGATATAAAAAAATTGTTAGAAATTCTTCAAGCATTTGCTAATACTGGAAATACCGTAGTCGTAATTGAACATAATTTAGATGTCATTAAAACAGCTGATCATATTATTGATATGGGCCCTGAAGGGGGTATAAATGGAGGAAAAATTATTGCTGAAGGAACACCTGAAAAAGTCTCTACAGTCAAAGAAAGTTACACGGGTAAGTTTATTAAAGAAATTATTGATGAAAATCCTATGAAAAAAACTGCCTGAAAACGAAAATTATGATATAAAGAATCATGGTAGGTATTTTGCAATCACTTTCTAAAACTATTCACTTATCGCTTGGTATAGCAATTTTGTTATTTTTAGGTTTACATTTCTTTGGTGAGGGATTTGCCTTTGATACGATATTTTGGAGTTGGTTATTTAGATTTATTCATGTTGTTGTTGCTATAATGTGGATAGGTTTGCTATGGTACTTCAATTTTGTTCAGATCCCAAATATGCCTAAAATACCTGATGAACAAAAACCAGCAATTGGTAAAATAATTGCTCCTGCCGCCTTATTTTATTTTAGATGGGCAGCTGCAATTACGGTTTTATCTGGATTAATTTTGGCATGGATAAATGGTTATGTTCACAGCGCAATGATTTTAGGTTTGGATGGATCAGGAGGCAAAAATACTGCGATAGGTATAGGAATGTGGTTAGGCATAATAATGGCTTATAATGTTTGGTTTGTAATCTGGCCTAATCAAAAGAAAGCACTTGGAATGGTTGAAGTTTCTCCAGAAGTTAAAGCTGCTTCAGCTAAAACTGCTATGCTATTTTCCAGAACTAATACGCTGCTTTCTTTACCAATGTTATTATCAATGGTAGCTGCACAAAATCTTTACTAAATTTTAAGGTACTATTTTTTCTTCTTCTTTTTCTATTGTTTTAAAACTTACTTTAAAATACTTAAGTATCGGTGAAGCTACAAATATTGATGAGTATGTTCCAATTAAAACTCCCAGAATCATAGCAAAAGAAAATCCTCTTAGAATTTCTCCGCCTAAAATAAATATTGAAAATAATGCTAATAGAGTAGTAACAGAGGTAATTATTGTTCGAGCTAAAGTTTCATTTATTGATAAATTTGCAGTGTCGCTTATATCAAGTTTTTGAAATTTTCCAAGATTTTCTCTAATCCTATCATAAATTACTACTGTATCATTCATTGAATAACCAACAATTGTTAAAACCGCAGCGATTATTGAAAGATTTATTTCTAATGATAAAAATGAAAAAATACCAAGAGTTATTATTACATCATGAAATAATGCTACAATTGAACCTACACTAAATTGCCATTCAAATCTTACCCAAATATAGAAAAGCATAGCTGCTAACGACAATGAAATAGCAATTATACCTGATTGTAATAGTTCTGCACTTACTTTTGGACCTACATTTTCTACTCGCCTAAAGTTTACATCAGAATTTAAATTGTCTGATAGATTTTTTTTTATTTTGGGAATTAATTTATTATTATCTTCTTTTTGTTCAACCTTAATTAAAAAATCACC
>CACIXL010000021.1 GCA_902590625.1 uncultured Pelagibacteraceae bacterium
ACTGCATTAATTTTTAATAAAAAGACCAAGGCTAGAAATTATACATTAGAGACAATAAATAAAAATATTTATATATTTGGTATTGCGATGGATGAAGAAGAAAAACAAGAAGTAATTGACGAAGCAAATAAAATCTATAATGTTGAAGAAGTTATTCCTTCAATTTATCTTGCTTCTCAGTTAAGTAGATCTAAAGTTAACTAGAATAATCAATAACATCTGAAGAATAGGCAGCTATAGATGCTAAGTTTAAAATTTCTGATGTGCTAGCACGAAGAGGGGCAACTTCAATAGGTTGACCCAATCCAATTAATAAAGGTCCAATATTTTTACCTCCACCGAATACCTTCATAAGTTTAGTAGATATTGCTGCGCTGTGTAGCGCAGGCATAATTAAAACATTGGCATTACCAACTATTTTTGAGAATGGATAAATTTCTTTGTAAATTGGGTTTAATGCTACATCAGGCTGCATTTCACCATCAAAATCAAAATCTACTTCTTCATTTTTTAATTTCTCAATAGCGTCTCTTACATGTCTTGTATTTCTTGATAATGGTTTTCCGAAAGTTGAATGTGATAAAAAAGCCACCTTAGGTTCAAAACCAAATAATCGTGCAATTCTCACACAGGATTTAGAAATATTGATTAATCTTTCAGCAGACGGTAACTCAGTTACATTCGTATCTGCTACAAGTATTGTTTTTCCTTTAGAGACGATCATTGTCATGCCAAAAATTTCTTCACCTGGTCTTGCAGCCACAACTTTTTTTAACTTTTCAATTGAGGCAGCGTAATGTCTTATATTCCCAGTAACCATAGCATCAGCATCTTTACATGCTATCATTGATGAGCCCCATGCTATTCTGTCGTTTCTAACTAAACGATCAACATCTCTTTCCAGCTGACCTTCTCTTTGAAGTTTTTTATAAAGATGTTTAACATATTTCTCTCTTTTTCCTTTGTCCGTAGAGTTTACTATCTCAATTTTGTAATTTTCATCTAAACCAATTTTCTTAAGTTGTTCTTTAACTCTATTTTCAGCTCCTATAAGAATAGGTATTCCAAGCTTATTTCGCCCAAACTCAATTGCAGCTTTTAGCATATTTTCATCTTCTCCTTCTGCAAAAATAACTCTTTTAGGATTCTTTCTAATTTTTGCATTAATACCTTGCATAATTGACATTGAGGGATCTAAACGATTAGATAATTGATCTTTATATAACTCTAAGTCATCAATTTTTTTTCTAGCCGCACCACTTTTCATTGCAGCATCCGCGACTGCTGTTGGAATTACACTTATTAATCTTGGATCGAAAGTGGAGGGTATAATATAATTTTTTCCATATCTTGGGCGATCTCCTCCGTAAGCAGCAACAACTTCATCGGGCACATTTTCTCTTGCTAATAAAGCGATTGCATTAGCGGCAGCAACTTTCATTTCTTCGTTAATGGCTTTAGCTCTTACATCTAATGCGCCTCTGAAAATATAAGGAAAGCCAATAAGGTTATTCACTTGGTTTGGGTAATCAGATCGTCCAGTAGCAATAATTGCATCATCTCTTACTTCTTGAATTAATTCTGGTTTTATTTCAGGATCAGGATTAGCGCACGCAAATATAATAGGATTTTTGGACATAGATTTTATCATCTCTTTACTAACAACATCCTTAGCTGATAACCCGAGAAATACATCAGCATTTTTCATGGCCTCTGCAAGAGTTCTTAATTGTGTATCAATAGCAAAAGCAGATTTGAACTGATCTATATTTTTTCTCCCATTATAAATAACACCTTTGCTATCACACATTATTATATTTTTATTTTTAACCCCTGAGCTTTTAAATAAATTCGCACATGCTTGGGCTGAAGCTCCAGCACCATTTACTACTACTTTAACATCTGAGATTTTTTTCTTTGAGATATCTAAAGCATTTATTAAAGCTGCTGTTGTTATAATAGCAGTTCCGTGTTGGTCATCATGAAAAACAGGTATATCTAGAGTTTCTTTTAATTTTTGTTCGATAATAAAACAATCTGGAGCAGCAATATCTTCTAAGTTTATTCCACCAAACGTTCCACTAATATTTTTGATAGTTTCTATAATTGAGTCTACGTTGTTATTATCAATCTCGATATCTATAGAGTCGATATCGGCAAAGCGTTTAAATAAAACTGATTTTCCTTCCATTACAGGTTTAGATGCTAGAGACCCAAGATTCCCTAATCCTAATATTGCAGATCCATTACTAATAACTGCAACCAGATTTCCTTTACTAGTATAATCATATGCAAGTTCTGGATTTTTTGATATTTCTTTAACAGGTGCTGCTACGCCAGGTGAATAAGCTAGAGATAAATCTCTTTTTGTTGTTAGTGGCTTTGATGAGCCTATCTCAATTTTGCCTGACTTCCCTTTTATATGGAAATCAAGTGCTTCTTTATCTGAGTAGTGGTCCATTTCTGTTTTTTTTGGCATTTAGTTAAATGAGTATGTAGTATAAAAAGTAATAATTCACTAAAAATTTATGGCCTAATTAAGAATTTATGAACCTATTATCATCAGCATCTGTATTTAGTTTTTTTACATTAATCAGTAGAATTTTAGGCTATCTAAGAGATATTTTAATAGCAATATTTTTGGGAGCATCAATATTTGCTGATGCTTTTTTTGTGGCATTTAGATTACCAAATACTTTTAGACGATTATTTGCTGAAGGAACATTTAATGCAGCATTTATACCAAGTTACACATCTTCAAAAATAGAAGGTAAAAAAAAGGGAATAAAGTTTGCCGATGATGTTTTTAATTTTTTATTATTTATTTTGCTGTTTATAGTTACGATAGTGGAAATTTTTACTCCTTATTTAATTTATATCATTGCACCAGGTTTTTTGGATGATCAAATCAAATTTAATTTAGCAGTTGAATTTACAAGAATTACATTTCCATTTTTATTATTTGTTAGTCTATCATCCTTTTTTGCTGGAATACTTAATTCTAATAATAAATTTGCTGCTGCAGCAGCTGCACCTATCATTTTAAATGTAATTTTAATTTTAAGTTTAATCTACTCTTTCATTCATAAATTAGATTATGCAAAACAGCTTTCCTATGGTGTTACTATAGCGGGTATAACTCAATTGTTATTTTTAATTTACGCTACTAAAAAATATTATAAACCTACCTTAAATTTTAATTTAAGACTCAGTAGTAAAGTAAAATTCTTTTTCAACAAACTTTTGCCGAGTGTTTTATCTTCAGGAGTTACGCAAATAAATATTTTAGTTGGAACAATAATAGCCTCTTTCCAATCAGGTGCGGTATCTTATCTCTATTATGCAGATAGAGTTTATCAAATTAATCTTGCTATCGCAGGAATAGCAGTCGGCACAGTCTCTCTGCCAGTTCTTTCCAAAGCTTTTAAAATGAAAAATATTAAAAAAATTTCAAATATTCAAAACAAATCATTTGAACTTTCACTGCTTTTTTCAATTCCTGCAAGTTTAGGATTGATATTGGCATCAGATGAAATAGTTAATGCATTATTTGGATACGGATCTTTTTCTCAAAATGATGTTGACTTGACAGCTACTGCTTTAAAATTTTTTGGATATGGTGTTCCTGCGTTTGCATTAATAAAGATTTTATCAAACTTCTTTTTTGCAAGGGACAACACTAAAACGCCTTTTTATATTTCTACATTTATTGTTTTTTTAAATATTTTGATTAGTGTAAGTTTTTTTAACACAATAGGTTTTATTATTATTCCAATTGCCACTTCAATTTCTACTTGGGTTGGAGTTTTTATTTATGTTTATTTATTAAATAGCAAAAAAATTTTATTATTGAGAAATCAATTAATGACAAATTTAATAAAAATACTGATTTCAACAATCATAATGTCAACCATCTTGCTATTTTCTTTAGAAAAGTTCACAAATTATTTAAACTATAATTATGAATATAAAGCTGTTTATTTAATATTAATTGTGAGTTTTGTTGGTATGGTTTATTTATTTTCATGTTATTTATTAGGATTATTAAAACTTAAAAATTATAGAACAAATTAATGAACAAAAAAAAATTAGTATTTTCAGGTGTTCAACCAACAGGGAATCTTCATTTAGGGAACTATTTAGGAGCACTTAAAAACTTTGTTTCATTACAAAAAGAGATGGAATGTATTTATTGCGTTGTTGACTTACACGCTATTACTGTTTTTCAAGATCCAAATCATTTACATAATAACGTGTTAGAGACTACAGCAAGTTTTTTAGCAACCGGTTTAGATCCTAATAAAAGCATAATTTTTAATCAATCTTCAGTTTCTGGTCACACAGAGCTTGCTTGGATCTTGAACTGTGTTTCAAGAATTGGTTGGTTAAATAGAATGACACAATTTAAAGATAAAGCCGGATCAGATAAAGAAAAGGCTAGTGTTGGGCTTTATATTTATCCAAATCTTATGGCTGCAGATATTTTGCTTTACAAGGCTACTCATGTCCCAGTAGGAGCAGATCAAAAACAGCATTTAGAATTGTCTCGAGATATAGCTCAAAAATTTAATAAAGATTTTAATTGTAAAGATTTCTTTCCTCTACCAGAGCCCTTAATACCTAAAAACATTTCGAGAGTTATGAGTTTAAGAGATGGAACAAAAAAAATGAGCAAGTCTGAAGAGTCTGATTATTCAAGAATAAATTTAAAAGATAACGCTGATGAAATTAATAAAAAAATAAAAAAAGCCAAATCAGACTCTGACTCAATACCCGAGGAGAAACAACTATTAGAAAATAAACCAGAAGCTTTAAATCTTTTAACTATTTATTCTGAGTTAACTAACTCAAGTTTAGACAATGTGATCTCAGAAATGGCTGGAAAAGAATATTCTTTTTTAAAAACAAAATTAACTGAGGTAATTATTAATGAATTATCACCAGTTGGTAAAGAAATTCAAAAATTGCTTAAAGACAAGTCATATTTAAAAAATATTCTTAAAAAAGGTACTGAAAAAGCCAATATAATAGCTGAGGAAAACCTGAAGAATATACGTGAAAAAATAGGTTTGATATAATATAAAACCGTAATGATACAAATAGAAACTACACCTAATCCAGATTCAATAAAGTTTTTGTCTGAAAAAAAATTATCAGTTAAAGGAACTGAGGAATTTAAAAAAGAGATGAAAGATCAGATAAAAATACCATTCGTGAGAGAATTATTAAATTTTAAAGGAGTAGAATTAATTTTGTTGTCAGAAAATTTTCTGTCGGTTAAAAAAACAAAAGAGGTTTCTTGGAGTGAGTTAAAGCCTATGATAATTTCACATTTAAATGACTATTTTGAAAAAAATAATAGCCCAATACTTAAAGAAACCAAAAGTCAGGCTACAAGGCCCATTAATGACAGCGAAACTGTGAATAAAATTATAGAAGTTTTAGATACCAAAATTCGTCCAGCTGTGGCAAAAGATGGTGGAGATATAAAGTTTAAATCTTTTGAAAACGGAGTTGTCAAAGTTCAATTGCAAGGAAGCTGCTCAGGTTGCCCTAGTTCTTTAATGACGCTAAAACAAGGGGTTCAAAATCTTTTAAAACACTACGTTAAAGAGGTAAATTCAGTTGAGGCAACGCAATGAAGAAAAAATTAAGTTACAGAGATAAATTAGTAGAACTTGCTTACATTTATGATGTAAAAGAAATTAAAGATTACGAAAAAAGCAGAAAAAATTTAACATCTGGTCAACTAGAACTTATTTTAAAAAAAAATAAAATTACTATACCAAAAGATTTTAAATCTAATTTTTTAAGAGATAACATAATCAAACCAGTTTCAAAGATTAAAACAAATTTATATGAATTTAAAGAAAGTAAAATTAAAGATAAAAATAGAGCATTAAGAAAATTAGAAAATTTCAAACTTGATACTAATAGAAAAATCGGACGTGCTTTTAAAGACTTATGGAATCAACTTGGTAATATAGGTTTAAATTTTTTAAATATTATTCCAAAACTTGGAAAAGCGATCTATGAATTTTTTGCTAATTTGTTAACAGATTTATTTCATGGAATTTACAAGCAACAATTTGAGCCACAAAAAGCTAAAAAGGTAATAATTGGAATTGCATCTGTTGCAGTCGTATCAACAATTGTATTTAGCGGTATAAGTTATTTTTCAGGTAGTGATCTGGCTAAAAAACCAAAAGTAAAACACGAAGTCAAAAAACCTGAGATAAAAAAAGAAGTCAAAAAACCAAAGATAAAACAAGAAGTTAAAAAACCAAAAACTAAAGAAGAATTAGAAAAATCAAAAGCAAAACCAAAACTAGAGGTAAAAAGAAAAAATGTTGATGAAGTAATTTTACCTAATTTGAACTTAAAAACTGAGACAGTTTTGAATCTTTTTAAAGATGTAGAATATGATTTAAGTAAAGTAAGAGTTCAAAAACTTGTTAAACCCATTTATTTCACTCAATTTCCAAGAGATCTGAACGCACTACAAAGCACTAAACTTAAAAAAGAGACATTTATCAAGATAGTTCTTCCTCTAATTGTAGCAGAAAATGAGAGGATACTAGAAGATAGGGAAAAACTATTAGTCGTTTCTAAAAAGAAATTTACTACTGATACAGAAAAACAATGGCTCAGACAAAAATTATTAGAATATAAAGTGAAAAAAGGAGATTTAGAGGAGCTATTAGTTAGGATGGATATAATTCCAACATCAATTGCTTTAGCCCAAGCAGCTAAAGAAAGTGGGTGGGGAACTTCACGATTTGCATTAGAGGGAAATGCTATTTTTGGTCAGTGGACTTGGAGCGGACAAGGAATAGCTCCGTTAGATAGAGAAAGTAATAAAAATCACAAAATATTAAAATTCCCAATTTTGAGAGCTTCTGTTAAAGCTTATCAAAATAATCTAAATACTCACAAAAGCTATTCTAAATTTAGACAAAAAAGATTAATTCTAAGAGAGAAGAATAAAAAAATTACAGGATTAGAATTAACAGACACTTTAAATAATTATGCTCAAACAGGCTCTGAATACACAAAAAAACTAAACCAGATTATAAAACAAAATAGATTAATGGATTTTGAACTAGTTAAACTGGTGAATTCAGTAAAAAAAATTGAATTGTCTTCTTAATCTAATTGTCACCAATCACAAATTGTATTCCTAACCATCGCCATAATCCGCTTGGATCTCTCAATGAACAGTTAATACGACCTCTTTCACCTAAAAATTTTTGTGAAATATTTATGTTCAAAATATTGGGACTTTCAAATTTTATATTTGATTGTCTCCATTTATCACCTTCATTCGAATAGCAGTTTACAGACTTTATGTTTTTTATATTTTCATAAAACTCTATTTTTACATTTGGTGGATTTTTAGCTTGTAAAAGATATTTCTCTTCAGGATAAATCTTTTTATATTTGAACGGCAATGTTTCGGTTAAAGATTTAAATCTTTTAATTTCTCCATACTTTTCATTAATTGGATATCTAGGCAACTCATAAAAATCTTTAGTCTCATCCATTACACCAGAATGTTGGCCAAAGGCATATTTAAAACCAAAATCTTTTATAATATTTTTAAAGTCGTTACTATATTCACCAAATGGATAAGAAAAAAATTTAGAATTTTTTCCAAGATTTTCCTCAAAAATTGCTATTGATTGTGAAATATCTTTTTTAATTTTTTCATTGGTTTCATCGGCTAGATATTCGTGCGTGTGACTATGGTTTCCTATTTCAACGAAATCCTCTTTACTTATCTCCTTTATTTGATCCCAATTCATATAATTAAAAGCACCAATTTCTCTGGTGCTTACAAAAAGTATAAAAGGTATCTTCTTTTCTTTAAGAATTGGCCAAGCGTTTTCATAAAAAGATAGAAATCCATCATCGATAGTCAGAAGAATTTTTCTCTGTAATTTGTTATTTTGTAATTCATTTTGAAAATTCTTAGGATTTACAAATTTTATTTTATTTTTTTCTATAATTTTAAGATGTTCCTTAAAGTCGTTTATTTTTATATTTGTAGAAGGATATT
>CACIXL010000022.1 GCA_902590625.1 uncultured Pelagibacteraceae bacterium
ATTTATCATCTCCTATTATCGGGGATCCAATTTTAAGTAATTGCTTTCTTAATTGATGCTTTCTTCCTGTAATGGGATTTAATTCCAAGTAAGAATAAGCATCGTTTGATTTTATAATTCTTAGATTTGATATAGCTTTTTGAACAATTTTTTTATTATTTTCGTAATAGATTAAATCATCTTTCATTGCTTTGATAGATTTTTCAACTTTTCCATACACTATGGCTAAATAAGTTTTATGAATTTTCCTAATTCTGAAAAGTGAAGTAAATAATTGGGCATACTTTCTATTTTTGGCTATAATCAAAATCCCTGATGTCTCTTTATCTAATCTATGAACAATAAAAGGTTTTGAATTTTCAAAATATTTTGTATCTTTTATTATATCTATAATGTTTTTAAATGATTTAGTGCCCGATTGAACTGGTATACCTGTTGGTTTATTAATTACTATAAAGTTTTCATTATCTTCAATTACATAATCGTCATAAGTGCCAATTTCTTTTTTTTTAGGCAAATATTTAATCTTTTCTTTTTTATCTACAGGTTTAAACTTGGAAATATCATAAATCTCAATTAAATCACCTGTTTGAACCCTATAAGATGATTTAGTTTTTTTTTTATTAACTTTAACTTTATTTTGTCTTATTATTTTTTCTAATAAAGAGTGCGGTAAGTTAATTACATTATTTTTAAACCATTTATCTAGACGTGAATCATTATAATCATCGTCAACAGTAAAGGATTTAGGCATGAAAGCTTAAATTATTTGCTTGCTACTTTTGGTTCAACTTGAGTTTCTTTTTTCTTATCTTTAGTCTCTTTTTTTTTAGGTTTATCAATTTTTTTAGCTTCTGGATTTCTGTCGACCAACTCAATAACAGCCATTGGAGCATCGTCACCTGTTCTAAATCCAGCTTTTAGAACTCTTGAGTAACCACCTTTTCTTGAACTATACCTTTTAGATAATTCGTCAAAGACTTTAGTGACAGATTTTTTATCTTGCAATTTAGAAAATAACCTTTTTTTATTACTTAAAATATTTTTTTTTCCTATAGTAATTACTTTATCAATTTGTGGCTTAAGTTCCTTTGCTTTAGGCAAAGTAGTAATAATTTGTTCATATTTAATTAATGAATTAAGCATATTTTTGAATAACGCTTTACGATGCTCGCTAGTTTTATTTAATTTTCTGTAGCCTAATGCGTGTCTCATTAGTAATTATTTTCCTCAAGTTTTTTTGATAATTCAGCAATGTTATCTGGCGGCCAATTAGGTATTTCCATGCCTAAGTACAAAGACATTGTATTTAACACTTCTTTAATTTCATTAAGTGATTTTCTACCAAAATTAGGTGTTCTTAGCATTTCTGGTTCTGTTTTTTGAACTAAATCACCAATATAAATTATATTATCATTTTTAAGACAGTTCATAGACCTCACCGATAATTCTAATTCCTCTACTCTTTTCAATAAATTTCTATTAAATTCAGGTTCAGATGATTTAACCTCTTTTACTATTTCTTGAGGATCTTCAAAATTGACAAACATTGATAGCTGATCCTGAAAAATTCTTGCTGAGTAAGCAATTGCGTCTTCAGCGTCAACTGTACCATTAGTTTCTACAATCATAACTAGTTTATCGTAATCCAATGCACTACCTGCTCTTGTATTTTCAACTGAAAAAGAAACTTTTTTTACAGGACTAAATAAAGAGTCTATAGAAATTAAGCCGAGAGGGCTGTCATCGGTCTTATTTTTTGGTGCTTGAACGTAACCTTTGCCGTTTGAAACCATTAATTCCATATGAAAATGAGTGTTTTCATCAAGATTACAAATTGTTTGATCGGGATTTAAAATTTCAATTTCTGGTACAAGTGTAATATCTTTAGCTTTAACTTCTTTAGGACCTTTTATATCTAGAATAATTTTTTTTGGATTTGAGGATGAAGATTTTATTGCTAAATTTTTAACATTTAAAACTATATCAGTAACATCTTCTCTTACACCCTTTATCGATGAGAATTCATGTAGAACTCCATCTATTTGTATAGCTGTAACTGCAGCTCCTTGTATTGACGATAGTAAAATTCTTCTAAGTGAATTACCAATTGTTTGACCAAAACCTTTTTCTAAAGGTTCAGCTATAACAGTAGCTACAGTTTTGTCTTCATTACTTGAAATATCTAACTTATTTGGTTTTATAAGTGCTTTCCAGTTTTTATCTATTATGTTTGATGTCGTTTCCATTAAACTCTCCTTCTTTTTGGCGGTCTTGCACCATTATGTGGCATAGGTGTAGTATCTTTAATCGATAAAATTTTAAATCCTCTTGATTGTAATGATCTTAAAGCTGTTTCTCTACCTGAGCCTGGACCTTTGACTTGAACAGTTAAAGTTCTTAAACCTTGCTCAAAAGCTTTAGCTCCAGCATCATCTGCTGCTATTTGTGCAGCGTATGGAGTTGACTTTCTTGAACCTTTAAATCCTTTTGCACCAGCAGAAGACCAAGAAACTACATTTCCACTTTCATCTGCAATTGAAATAATTGTATTATTAAAAGTTGAATATACATAAGCAATGCCTGTTGTTATATTTTTCTTTTGTTTTTTCTTTTTTTTAAAAGAACTAATTTTTTTTACTTCAGTTTTGTTAACATCTTTTGTTTCAGATTTTTTACTAGTATTATCTTTTTTTTTATTCATCTAATCTATTTTTTTAGTGGAGTTAATTTTTTTCCAGCAATGGCGATTGCTTTACCTTTTCTTGTTCTTGCGTTACATTGAGTTCTTTGACCTCTTACAGGCAACTTTTTTTTATGTCTTGAACCTCTATAACATGCAAGGTCTACCAATCTCTTAATATTTACAGATACTTCTCTTCTTAAATCACCTTCTACTTTATGATTAGCATCAATAAATTCTCTTATTTTTAAAACCTGCTCTTCTGATAATTCGTTGACTCTCTTTGAGGAAGGAATTTCTAATTTTTTACATATTTTTTTTGAAGAATGTAAACCAATTCCATGAATATAAGTTAATGCTATACTAACAATTTTGTTCTGTGGAATGTTTATCCCTGCGATACGAGCCATAAATTTATGAATAATTATTTATTGCGTATTTATATTGTCTAATCTCTTAAAGTCAACCCTTGTTACTCTCTATTAATCGGCTTATTTCACTACTTATTTCGGATATGGAGGCCTCTCCATCAACTACTTTAAGTAAATTGGATTTTTTATAAAAATCTATTACTGGTTTTATATTGTTTTCATAAGTTTCATATCTCTTTATGGCTGTTTCCTCATTATCATCTGTTCTTTTTTCTAAATCTTTTCTTTCTAAAATTCTTTTTTTTATAGTTCGAAGACTTACTGATAATTTTAAAACAATATGAATAATTTGATCATTTTTTTTTAACAAATCATCTAAATGTTTTGCCTGGTTAAGGTTTCTTGGATAACCGTCGAAAATTAGCCTGCTTTTATAAAAATTGTTTGTAATATATTTTTCTATTAAGTTTCCTACAATTTCATCTGAAACTAAGTTTCCATCATTTATAATTGATGAAATTTTTTTACCTAATTCTGATCCATCTTTAATTTCTTTTCGTAAAAGTTCCCCGGTTGAAAGTTGATATAGATTGAATTTTTTTACAATTAAATTTGATTGAGTACCTTTACCAGCACCTGGTGGTCCAAAGATTACTATATTCATAGAATGATTCTATTTACCAAATTTAGTTTTTTTAATTAATGACTCATATTGAGAGCTCATTAATCGAGTTTGAACTTGAGTTACTGTATCCATTGCAACTACAACTACAATAAGAATTGAAGTACCTCCTAAATAGAATGGTATCGGATATTTTGCTATTAAAAACTCTGGCATTAAACAAACAAAAGTTAAATACAAAGCTCCGACAGTGGTTAACCTTATTAAAATAGTATCTATGTATTCTGCTGTTCTCTCACCAGGCCTTATTCCAGGAATATATCCCCCATATTTTCTCAAATTTTCAGATGTTTCTTTTGGATTAAAAACTATTGAAGTATAGAAAAATGAAAAGAATATTATACCAGAAGCATATAAAAGCATGTACAAAGGTTGTCCTTGAGTAAACATTGAGGAAATTTTTAAAAATGTATCTGACTCTGCAAAACCAAAATTAGAAATAGTTACTGGTAACAAAAGCAAAGCAGAGGCAAAAATTGCAGGTATTACTCCGGCAGTATTTATTTTTAAAGGCAAGTGAGATGACTCTCCGCCGTACATTTTATTTCCTACTTGTCTTTTGGGGTAATTAATCAGGATTTTTCTCATTGCTCTTTCAAAAAAAACAATAAATAAAACTGTAAAAATTACTAAAAGAAATATTCCAACTATCATTAAAGCAGATAATGCACCTGTTCTTCCTAATTCAAAAGTTGATGCTAGTGCTCTAGGAATTTCTGCAACAATACCTGAAAAAATTATCAATGAAATACCGTTACCAACACCTCTTAATGTAATTTGTTCACCCAACCACATAAGAAATGTTGTGCCAGCTACTAGAGAAATAGTTGTAGTTATTCTAAATGACAAACCTGGTTCAATTACTAAGTTTCCTGCATTTTCCAAACCAACGGAAACACCATATCCCTGAAGACAAGCTATTAAAACTGTCCCATATCTTGTTATTTGTGTTATTTTTTTTCTGCCTATTTCCCCTTGATCTTTAAGATTTTTAAAATAATCAGATACACCAGTAAGAAGTTGAACTATAATTGATGAAGAGATATAAGGCATTATACCTAAAGCAAAAATTGCCATCCTTGTTACAGCTCCACCAGAAAACATATTAAACATCCCTAATAACCCTTTTTGACTAGAGGCCATAATTTCTTTAAGAGCAGCAGGGTCAATTCCTGCTAACGGCACGTAAGTACCTAGTCGATAAATAATCAAAATTAAAATTGTGAAAAATATTCTATTTTTTAAATCTTTAGCTTGACTGAATGCTCCTGTAGTATTTAAAGTTTCACTAGACATATTTATTAACTATTTTAGTATATTCAACTTACCACCAGCTTTTTCAATTTTGGATGACGCTTGTTTAGAAAAGTAATGGGCTGAAATTTCCAAACCTTTTTTTAATTCACCTGTTCCTAAAATTTTTAATTTCAAAAATTTTTTATTAACTAGTTTTTTTTCTTTTAAAATTTTTAAATTCAATGATCCTTTAATTTCATTTTTGGACTTATCAACAATATTTTGAATTTTAGAAAGATTTAAGATGGCTGTATAATTTTTATTTAATGATTTAAATCCTCTTTTTGGCAATCTTCTATATAATGGCATCTGTCCACCTTCGAAACTTTTTATTGCTACACCAGATCTTGATTTTTGACCCTTATGTCCTCTAGAAGAAGTTTTGCCTCTCCCTGAACCAATCCCTCTACCTACTCTAATTTTTTTTTTATTATTTTTTGGCAAACTATTTAATTCCATTATTTTGTCTCTCTTTTAAGTATTATATCTGATATTTTTTTTCCTCTAATTGCGGATAAAATTTTTGGCGAATTTTGGGATTTTAAGCCATTTAAACATGCTTTTAAGACATTGTGTGGATTAGCCGAACCTAGAGATTTTGCCACTACGTCTTGTATACCTAAAACTTCACAAACAGATCTTATGGCTCCACCTGCGATTATTCCTGTTCCGGCGGGTGCTGCTCTAAGAAAAACTTTGCCAGATCCGTTCTTACCTTTCACATCATGATGAAGAGTTCTTCCTTCTTTTAGAGGTATTTTTATTAAATTTCTTTTTGCAACTTCGGTAGCTTTTTTTATAGCGTCTGGAACTTGTTTTGATTTACCCTGTCCTATTCCGATAGATCCTTTTTGATTACCAACAACCATTAAGGCTGCAAAACCAAATCTTCTTCCTCCTTTAACAACCTTGGTAATCCTATTAATAGCTACTAATTTTTCTTTGATATCACTCACAGGTTTTTTATTTTCTGACATATTAAAATTTCATCCCATTTTTTCTTAAAGTTTCTGCGAATACTTTCACTCTTCCATGATATTTGTGTTCACCTCTATCGAAGTAAACATTATCAATATTTTTTTCTTTAGCTCTTTTAGCAAGTATTTCGCCTACTAGAGTTGATTTATCAATTTTTTTTATTTTTTTAGTTTTTAATTCTTTTTCGATCGATGAGGCTGATACAAGTGTCTGCTGTTGCTTGTCATCTATTATTTGCGCTGAAAGATTATTTAATGTTTTTGATACAGATATTCTATATCTATTATTGCTCAAAAATTTTAATTTTTTTCTATTTCTAACTTTTCTTTTTATTTTATTGTTAATTTTTTTCATTATTTCTTTTTACCCTCTTTTCTTAAAACAAATTGACCTCTTTCTTTAATTCCTTTTGCTTTATAGGGTTCCACAGGTTTAAGATTTTTAAGATCAGCTGCTATTTTTGATACTAATTCTTTATCTACTCCATTAATTTTTATAATTGTTTGTTTTTCTACGGTAATTTTTATATCTTTCGGAATTTTAAAATTTACGTCATGACTAAACCCTATTTGCAAATTTAAGGTCTCGCCTTTTAAATTTGCTCTAAAACCAACTCCACTTAATTCTAAAATTTTTTCATGCCCTTTGGATACACCTGTAATTGCATTATTGATTAGACTTCTGTAAGTACCCCACATAATTGATATTTTCTTATCAACTTTCTTTTCTAAAGGCTGTATTTGAAATTCACTCTCATGCAATTTTGATGAAAAAATTTTATCATTAATTGTAAGCGTTTTTGTTCCTTTTGGCCCAGAGATAGTCAAGTTAGGACCTTCAATTTTAATTGAAGATTCTTTTGGAATTATTATATTTTTTTTACCTATTTTTGACATTAAAAAACCCTACAAATTATTTCTCCACCTACATTATTTTTTCTAGCTTCTGCATCACTCATAACTCCTTTAGGAGTAGATAAGATTGCTAAACCTAAACCATTCATTACTCTAGGAATACTAGTTGCTCTTGAATAAACTCTTCTTCCAGGCTTTGAAATTCTTTTTATTTCTTTAATTACTGGATCACCTTCGTAATATTTTAGTGAAATTTTTAATTTAATTTTGTTATTTTCACTTTTTTCAATAAAATAATCTTTTATGTAACCCTCATTTTTAAGTATTTCTAAAATATTTTTTCTGAAATTTGATGAAGGAATTTCCACAGAATTTAATGATCTCATTTGACCATTCCTTATTCTTGAAAACATGTCTCCAATTGGATCTGTAAATGTCATATTCCTCCTACCAGCTTGATTTTGTTATTCCAGGAATTTTACCTGCGGACGCCATGTCCCTAAGTGCAATTCTTGATATTTTTAATTTTCTATATACACCATGAGGTCTACCAGAGATCTCACATCTATTTCTAATTCTTATCTTAGCAGAATTTTTTGGAAGTTTATTAAGTTTTAATT
>CACIXL010000023.1 GCA_902590625.1 uncultured Pelagibacteraceae bacterium
AATGATAAAAAGATTTTAATTAAAGGTAAAAAATTTGATGCAACTAACTTATTTAAATTACTAAATAAACAGACTGATAAAAATTACTTTAAAAAAATTAGTAATGATATCGAGATAGATTTTAAAAATGTAAAAGTGCCATTGTCTGAAGAACTTGAAAATTTTAAATTAATTGGGGAAATTAAAGACGGTCATTTTGTAAAAATTGTATCAAAGGGAGATTTTGGAGGAGACAATTTTCTAGATATATCAATGAAAACTAGCAAAGATTTAGATAAGAAATATATAGAGATTTATTCAGATCTGACTCGTCCATTATTAACTGAGTATAGTTTTTTTAAGGGTCTTTCAGGTGGAAAATTGATTTATAACTCAATTATTCAGGGCTTAAATTCAAGCTCAAAACTAAAAATAGAAAACTTTAAAGTTATTAATGCTCCTGGAGTTATAAAACTTTTATCTTTAGCAGACTTAGGTGGCCTTAAAGATCTAGCAGAGGGTGATGGTTTGTCATTTGACGTTCTAGAAATCGATATGGAAAAAAATAAAGATTTTTTAAAAATTAACGAGATAATTGCTTTAGGCCCAAGTATGTCAGTACTGATGGATGGCTATCAAGATTCTAATGGCTTAACAAGTCTCAGAGGAACTCTAGTTCCAGCAAAAACGTTAAATAAAATGATTTCAAAAATTCCAGTAATAGGGAATATTGTTATACCAGAAGAGATTGGAGAAGGATTATTTGGCATAAGTTTTAAAATGAAGGGTCCAAAAGGTAAGGTTAAGACTACAATTAATCCTATTAGAACTTTGACTCCAAGATTTATTCAAAAAATAATTGATAAAAATAAAACTAAATAATTTTTATCAAAAAGTGTTTTTTCTTACCATAAGAAAGTTTTAGAACATTTTTGTTAAAGTCTTCTATTTTGATAATTTTTTTTTCATTCTCAATAATTTCATCATTAATTTTAAAACCTCTATTTATAACTGCTCTACGTGCTTCACTTTTAGAGGAAAGAATTTTATTATCAGCGATAAAATCAAGAAAATTTATACCTATTTTAATTTCATTTAATTTAACTTTTATTTCAGGTAAACCTGAACCTAGTTCCCCTTTTTCAAATGTATCTTTAGCAGTTTTTTCAGCTTTTTGTGCAGCTGTTTTACCATGTAATATTTTTGTAGTTTCATTTGCTAATAAAATCTTTAAATTATTAATATTTTTTTCTTCCTTACAAATTTTATTTATTTCTTTGATATCAATCTCAGTAAAGTAATGAAGAAATCTTTTAACATCTCTATCGTCCGTGTTTCTCCAGAATTGCCAATAGTCATACGGAGAAAGTTGATCTTCATTTAACCATATTGCTCCCCTCTCAGTTTTTCCCATTTTAGCTCCAGAGGATAAAGTAATCAGTGGTGAAGTTAGCCCATAAGCATCTTTTTGTAAAATTCTTCTAATCAAATCTACTCCATTAACAATATTTCCCCATTGGTCAGAGCCTCCAATTTGTAAAACACAATTGTTATTTTTAAATAATTGATAAAAATCATATGCTTGTAAAATCATATAATTAAATTCCATATAACTTAGAGATTGTTCTCTTTCCAATCTTAACTTTACGCTATCAAAAGTAAGCATTTTATTTATTGTAAAGTGACTACCTATATCTCTTAAGAATTGAATATAATTTAATTTGGTTAACCAATCAGCGTTATTTACAAAAATTGGTGCTGTATCCTTATTTGAAGTATCTAAAATTTTATTAAAAACTTTTTTTATACTTTGAATATTTTTTTTTATATGAATTTGATCTAGTATTTTTCTAGTAGAATCTTTTCCAGATGGATCTCCTATTAAAGTAGTTCCGCCACCTAAAAGAACTATAGGTTGATGCCCATGTTTTTGCATTAATCTCAGAATCATGATTTGCAACAAACTACCAACATGTAGACTTCTGGCAGTGCAATCAAACCCGATATAACCTGAAACACGTTGTTTGTCACAAATTTTGCCTAAATTATCTAAATTGGTACATTGATTTAGATATCCTCGGTCTTTCATTTCTAGTAAAAATTTATTTTTCATAGTGCTATTAATTAAATCAACTATTATACAAAAATTGTTATAAATAAATAAAAATATGCAAAAAGATTTGATATCTTTAGGTTTAATGAGCGGTACTTCTGGAGATGGAGTTGACGCTTCTGTAATAAAGTCAAATGGTATGGATCAATATGAGTCTATAAAAGATAAGTATTTTGAGTACGATTCAGATATTTATAAAGATATTCACAATATAAAAGATAAAATTTATTCAATTGAACACATAAAAAAATTTAAAAAAGAATTAGTAAATTTAGAGAGAAAACTAACGATTTTTCACAGCAAAGTAGTGAAGGAACTTCAAATTGGAGATGGAACTATTATAGGTTTTCATGGACAGACTATTTACCATAATCCAGAAGAAAAAATATCAAAACAATTAGGAAACGGAAAGCTATTAAGTCAATTAACTAAAAAAAATATAATTTTTAATTTCAGAAATAATGATATTTTGAACGGTGGACAAGGAGCACCTTTAACTCCTATTTTTCATCATTTAATGGCAGTGCAGAATAAAATTAGTTTACCAGTGTGTTTCTTAAATATTGGAGGCATCTCAAACATTACAATTGTTAAAAGCAAAAATGATTTGAATAAATTAGAAAGTAGAGATATCGGACCTGGAAATTGTTTAATAGATAATTGGGTAAGAAAAAATTCAAATAAAAAATTCGATATTGACGGACAGCTTGCTATTAGTGGCACTAGAAATGAAATAATTTACGAACAAGCTCAGGAACTATACATGAATCAAAAAAATAAAAAATTATCATTTGATACTAATGATTTTGATATATCATTCATAAGGGGATTAAGTCTGGAAGATGGAACAACTACTCTGACAGATTTTACAGCAAGCATAATAAGTGATGAACTTTCATTATCTTTATCGAATTCTAAAGAAAAAATTCAGAATATATTAATTTGCGGAGGAGGAAGAAAAAATAAAATTTTAGTTCAAAAAATTAAAAATAATTTACTTCCAAATTTAAATCTTAAATTAATTGATGATTTTGAAATTAATGGTGATTTTGTTGAGTCTCAGGCTTTTGCATTTTTAGCAATTAGATCTATCAAAGGACTTCCAATCTCCTTTCCAAAGACGACAGGATGTAGAATAGCTAGCACTGGTGGAGAATTAATTAAGAATTAAATAAGAGCAGTTTTTTCTTTTAAATATTTTTCAATTTCTGTTGTAAGCTCTTTTTCTTTATTTTTAAAAAAATGATTTGAGTTTTTTATTTTAGAAAAAATTACCTCAACTCCTTTTTGACTTTTAATTCTATTATCTAGTTCATTTATACTTTCTTTTGTAACTAATTCATCATTCTCACTGTAAACTACCTGCCCAGACGTTGGGCAAGGAGCTAAGAAAGAAAAATCATAAACATTTGGCTGAGGTGATACAGCAATAAAGTTATTTACTTCAGGTCTTCTCATAATTAATTGCATACAAATTAATGAGCCAAAAGAAAAGCCAGATACCCAACATTGACTATAATCTAAGTTTTGTCTTTCAATCCAATCAAGCGCTGCTGCTGCATCAGATAATTCACCTTGTCCGTTATCAAATACTCCTTCACTTTTTCCAACACCTCTAAAATTTACCTTAATCACAGAGAAACCGTTTTCTAAAAAAATATTATACATAAGTTGAACTATTCTATTGTGCATTGTTCCGCCATACTGAGGGTGGGGATGCAATACAATAGCTACTGGTGATCCAAATTTAGGATTTTTGTAATATTTTGCTTCGAGTCTTCCTGCTGGCCCGGGAATAAAAATTTCTAAACTTTTAGGTTTCATAATTGATAATGATTATTATTTTTAAAAAAAAGTAATGTTTTATAACATGTTTTAATGCGGCAAATAATTTTTTTTAAACCTTAGTGAAATAGTAGGAATTGAATTAAAAATATTGTAAAACAACAATAATTTATGAAATTGACTACTAAAGGCAGATACGCAGTAATGGCTATGGCAGACTTAGCTCTATTTAAAGACAGAGGACCAACTAGCCTAACCGATATTTCTTTAAGACAGAATATTTCTTTAGCATATCTAGAGCAAATATTTATAAAACTTAAGAATAAAAATTTAGTAAAAAGCATTAGAGGAGCAAAAGGGGGTTATGTATTAGAAATTCCACCTGAAAATATTAAAATCTCAAATATTATTGCTGCCGTTGATGAAAAAGTAAAAACGCTGAATTGCAAAAAAGATTCTAAGAAAGGATGTAATAACAAATCTTCTAAATGTATTACACATAATTTATGGGATCAGCTTGATCAGCATATAAATAGTTTTTTTGAAAAAGTAAAACTGCAAGATTTAGTCAAAAAAAATCAAACCTTTAACAAATGAAAACTGAAGATTTAAAAAATTCTCAAGAGTATAAATACGGTTTTACTACTGATGTAGAAAATATTAGAGCTCCAAAAGGTTTAAATGAAGAGACAATAAAATTTATTTCTAATATTAAAAAAGAACCGAAATGGATGTTAGAATGGAGATTAAAAGCTTTCAATAGATTAAAAGCATTAAAAGAACCTGATTGGCAAAAACCCAAATATCCAAAAATTAATTATCAAGATTTATATTATTACTCTGCACCTAAAAGTGCATCAGATAAGCCCAAAAGTTTAGATGAAATAGATCCAAAGATTTTGGAAACTTATAAGAAACTTGGAATTCCTTTAGATGAACAAAAAAGATTAAATGGAATAGCCGTAGATGCTGTTTTTGACTCAGTTTCAGTTGCAACAACCTTTAAAGATGAATTAACAAAAAAAGGAATAATTTTTTGCTCAATATCTGAGGCTATTCAAAAACATCCTGACTTAGTAAAGAAATATCTCGGATCTGTAATTCCATTAAGCGATCATTATTTCGCTACTTTGAATTCAGCTGTATTTACAGATGGTTCATTTGTTTATATTCCACCGAATACAAGGTGCCCAATGGAACTTTCAACATATTTTAGAATTAATGCATCAGAAACTGGTCAGTTTGAGAGAACATTAATAATCGCAGACAAAGGAAGCTATGTTAGTTATTTAGAGGGTTGTACAGCTCCTATGAGAGATGAAAACCAACTTCATGCAGCCAATGTTGAACTAGTGGCCTTAGATGATGCAGAAATAAAATATTCAACAGTGCAAAATTGGTATCCTGGAGACGAAAATGGTGTAGGTGGTATTTATAATTTTGTAACAAAGAGAGGAGCGTGTAGAGGAAAAAATTCAAAAATTTCTTGGACACAAGTTGAAACAGGCTCAGCGATAACTTGGAAATATCCTAGTTGTATCTTACAAGGAGATAATTCTGTCGGAGAATTTTACTCAATTGCAATCACCAATAATCATCAAAAAGCAGACACTGGAACTAAGATGATTCACTTAGGAAAAAATACAAAAAGTAAAATAATTTCGAAAGGTATTTCTGCTGGTAAAGCAGATAATATGTATAGAGGCCTTGTAGAAGTTAAAAATAAAGCTAGTAATTCTAGAAATTATACTCAATGCGATTCCTTATTGATGGGTAATAAATGTGGAGCACACACTATCCCATACATTAAAAATAATAATTCCTCTTCAACAATAGAGCATGAAGCAACAACTACAAAAATAAATGAAGAACAACTTTATTACTGTAATCAAAGAGGACTAAATCAAGAGGAAGCAGTAAGTTTAATTGTAAATGGTTTTTGTAAAGAAGTTTTACAGCAACTACCTATGGAATTTGCGGTTGAAGCACAAAAACTTGTAGCAATAAGTTTAGAAGGAAGTGTTGGATAATGTTAAATATTAAAAACTTAGAAGCGAAAGTCGATAACAAGCATATTTTAAATGGCTTAAATCTTTGTATTAAACCTGGCGAAGTTCACGCAATAATGGGACCAAATGGTTCCGGAAAAAGCACATTAGCAAATGTATTATCAGGCAAGAACGGTTATGATACAAATGGAGAAATAAAATTTGATGGTCAAAACCTTAGTGAACTGTCAACTGAAGAAAGAGCTCAAAAAGGAATATTCTTAGCATTTCAATATCCATTAGAAATACCAGGAGTAAATACTAATGTTTTTTTAAGGACGTCCCTAAATTCAGTAAGAAAAGCAAAAGGGGAAAAAGAATTAGACACATTAAGTTTTTTGAAACTAGTAAAAGAAAAATCATCAGAGCTTGGAATTGATGAGAAATTTTTATCACGTCAATTAAACGTTGGGTTTTCAGGCGGTGAAAAGAAAAAAAATGAAATTTTACAAATGAAAATACTACAGCCCAAGCTTGCAATTTTAGACGAGACCGATTCAGGATTAGATATAGATGCGTTAAGAATTGTTGCCGACGGTGTTAACTCTTATAAAAATAAAGATAACGCTTTCTTAATTATAACTCATTATCAGAGACTTTTAGATTATATAAAGCCAGATTTCATACATGTTTTATCTAAAGGAAAAATTGTTAAGACTGGGAACTCGGAGCTTGGAGTTGAGTTAGAGAAAACTGGTTACGCAAATTTTATTTAAATGAAAAATTTCTACGACTTCAAAATTGACAATATCAAAGGTCTCTCTGCACAGGAAAAAGAATTTAGAAACAAAGAATTAGATCTATTTAGTAAAAATGGTTTCCCAAATAAAAGAGAAGAGGCGTGGAAATTTACTGATCTTAATACAATACTAAGTAAAAATTTTGCTAATAT
>CACIXL010000024.1 GCA_902590625.1 uncultured Pelagibacteraceae bacterium
TAATTTTTTTCATATATTTAATGTTATGGACACAAATTCGATTTTAAATCAGATTGGAAATACACCATTAGTCAAATTAAAACAAGCCTCAGAGTTGACTGGTTGTCACATTTACGGAAAAGCCGAATATTTTAACCCTGGTGAGTCTGTTAAAGACAGAGCTGCCTTATTCATTGTTCAAGATGCATTAAAACGAAAATTAATAAATAAGGGTGGCACTATAGTAGAAGGGACTGCTGGAAATACTGGGATTGGACTGGCAATAGTTTGTAGAGAATATGGATTAAAACTTAAAATAGTAATTCCGAATACTCAATCTATTGAAAAGAAAGAAACTTTGAAAAGATTAGGCGCTGAGCTAATTGAAGTTAAAGCTGTACCTTATTCAGATCCAAAAAACTATATTAAACAATCTAAGCAAATTGCAGAAGACTTAAATAAAAATAGTTCAAATGGTGTTTATTGGGCCAATCAATTTGATAATACTATCAATTCTGAAGCTCACATAAAAACAACTGCTGAAGAAATTTGGAGTCAAACTGCAGGTACTATTGATGGTTTTACGTGTGCTGTTGGTACCGGAGGCACTTTAGCTGGAGTTTCAATTGGTTTAAAAAATAAAAATAAAAATATTAAAATTGCTTTATCAGATCCAATGGGATCCTCTCTTTATTCCTATATAAAAAAAAATAAGCTTGAGAGTTCTGGAAATTCGATAACTGAAGGTATAGGAACAGGAAGAATAACAAAAAACTTTGATAATGCTTTAGTTGATGATGCTTTTCAAACAAATGATACCGAAGCATTAAATATAGTCTTTGATTTAATAGAAAATCAAAAAATAATTTTAGGAGGTTCTTCTGGTATTAATATAGCTGGAGCAATAAAACTTGCAAAACAAATGGGGCCTGGCAAAACCATTGTTACAATTCTTTGCGACCACGGTAAAAGATATGCAAGTAAAATTTTTAATAAAGAATTCTTAAAAAGTAAAAATTTACCAATACCTAAATGGTTATAAAATTTGGCTTAAAAAAAGTTTAGTTCGATCAGATTTTGGGTTCTCAAAAAATTCTTTTGTTTTAGCTCTCTCTACAATTTTACCTTCATCCATAAAGATCATGTGATCAGCAACTTCTTTAGCAAAACCCATTTCATGTGTAACAACTATCATAGTCATTCCACCTTTTGCCAAGTCAACCATAACATCCAAAACTTCTTTAATCATTTCTGGATCTAATGCAGAGGTTGGTTCGTCAAATAACATAATTTTAGGTTCCATACACAATGCTCTGGCTATCGCTGCACGTTGCTGTTGGCCTCCTGAAAGTTGGCCTGGAAATTTGAGAGCTTGATCATCAATTTGAACCCTTTTAAGATTATTCATTGCTATTTCTTCAGCCTGTTTTTTTGGAAGTTTTTTTACCCATATAGGTGCTAATGCACAGTTATCTAAAATAGATAAGTGTGGAAATAAATTAAACTGTTGAAATACCATTCCAACCTCAGCTCTTATTTTTTCAATATTTTTTGTACTCTCAGAAAGCTCTGTTCCATCAACAATAATGTTTCCTTCTTGGTGTTCTTCTAATCTATTAATGCATCTGATTAACGTTGACTTACCAGATCCTGATGGCCCACATATAACAATTTTTTCTTGTGGGGCCACTTCAAGATCTATGTCCTTAAGAACTTGAAATTTATCAAACCATTTATTTACATTTTTAAGTTCAATTATTTTCGACATTATTATCTTTCTGTACTTAATTTTTTCTCTAAATTTTGACTGTATCTACTCATTGCATAACATATTACCCAGAAAACTAAACCTGCAAAAACATAGCCTTCCATAGCCATTCCTAGCCATTTAGGATTAGTTTTTGCTAAACCTATCATACCTGCTAATTCCATCAACCCTACAACAAAAATTAATGGTGTATCTTTTACTAAAGCTAAAAGAGTATTTGCAATCCCAGGTATCACTAATTTAAGCGCTTGAGGCAATATTATAAGTGCGTTCATTCTCCAGTAGCCCATTCCTAAAGATTTTGCAGCTTCATATTGACCTTTTGGTAAAGCTTGTAATCCTCCTCTCACAACTTCTGCCATGTATGCGGCTTCGAATAATGTAATAGCTATCAGAACTCTTATTAATTTATCAATAAAAGTTCCATCAGGAAGAAACATAGGGAACATTACAGCTGACATAAATAAAACTGTAATTAGAGGAACTCCTCTCCAAAGTTCTATAAAACCAATGGAAATATATTTAATTGCTGGTAAAGAAGATCTTCTACCAAGTGCTAAAATTACACCAATCGGAAAACAAAAAAGTATTGCAAACGCAGAAATAATAAAAGTTAATGAAAGACCTCCCCAAGCTGCACTTTCAACATACTCAAGTCCAAAACTTCCACCTGAAATAAGTTTAATTCCCAAAAATGGGAAAACAAAAACTAAAAATAAGACAAAATATTTTTTTAGTTTTTCGGATACAAAAAATGAAGCTCCTACAATAGCAAATAGGATTAAAAAAGCTGTATTTATTCTCCATTGTTCTGCATCAGGATAAAGACCATACATAAATCTATTAAACCAAACTTTTATAAAAACCCAACAAGCTCCATCGCCTTTGCAGTCATCTTTTGAATTACCTACAAAATTTGCTTCTAAAATAAACCAGTCCAACATTGGAGGAACAGATTTTATGATAATAAAAATTGTGAACAGTGTTAATAAAGCATTAAAATTATTAGAATTGATATTCTTGTTTAAAATATCTAAATAACGGACACCACTAAATTCAATTCTAATTAGATAAAATCCAATAAAACCTAGTATTAGTGGTAAAAAATAGTTTAAACGAGAAGGTAAAAATCCCAATAGATTGAAATTGAAGAAAGCGTTAACAAAAACATCTAAAAAACTTAAAGAGACAAGAAACAAACCTATAGGAACATAGGTTTTGATATTTTCTTTTGAAGGTTTTGCAATTATATTCATTATTTTTCCTTGATAGCCATTTTTTTGTTGTACCAATTCATAAATATTGAAATTGAAATGCTTAAAGTTAAATAAGTAAGCATAGTAATTGAAATTATTTCAATTGCCCTACCCGTTTGCATTAAAGCAGTTCCCGCAAAAACTAATACTATATCTGGATACGCAATAGCGGCCGCCAATGATGAATTTTTTGTTAGATTTAAATACTGATTTGTAGTTGGTGGAATAATTATTCTCAATGCTTGGGGCATCACTACAAGTTTTAAAATTTGATTTTTATTTAATCCTATACTTGCTGCAGCTTCTTTTTGACCTTTGCCTACACCTAAAATTCCAGCTCGTACATTTTCAGCAATGAATGTTGCCGTGTACATTGATAAAGCTAAAGCTAATGCAATTAGTTCTGGGATAATGCTTACACCGCCTGCATAAGTAAAGACTGTTGGGGAAAGTTGTTTTAAAACAGGGTATTCAAAAGATAGCGATACTCCAAGAAAAAGAAATGTGATTAATGGTATTAATATTAATATTACGAAAGAAATAATAGTCGTCGGTATTTGTTTTCCAAATTGTTCTCTTTGTTTAGTTGCATAAGAATTAAGAAAATAAATTGCTACAAACGCTGCTATTACTGATAAAAGAAAAATATTAAAATTTGTCCATATAAATTTTGGAACATACCAACCTTTAATTGTTAAAAATGAAATATCATTAAAACTTATGCCATTTTCAGGTAAAGGTAATGCTCTTAGTGCTGCAAAGTACCAGAAAAATATTTGTAAAATTAAAGGAATGTTTCTAAAGATTTCTACGTACCACTCCGCCACTTTGGAGATTAAATAGTTATCTGATAGTCTAGCTATACCCACTATTACTCCAATAATTGTTGCAAAAAATATTCCTATAACTGAGACTAAAATTGTATTTAATAAACCTACTAAAAATGCTCTTCCGTATGAGTGTGAGCCATCATATTCAATCATTGAAAATGTTATGTCAAATGATGCTTCTTGATTTAAAAAACCAAAACCAAAAGATATTCCTCTATTGCCCATATTAATTTGAGCATTAGTTGCAAAATAAATAATAACAGAAAGTAAAGCTAAAACAGTTAATGCTTGAGGAATTAAATCTCTTATTTTCTTATTTTCTATATTTAGTTTTTTAAGATTCATTTATATTGAGATTAAAAAAAAGGGCCGGATAAATCCAGCCCTTTTTAATTTGTTAGCAATTATCTTGCTGGTGGTACGTAAAGAATTCCACCCTTAGTCCATAATTGATTTGGACCTCTATTTGGTAAAATTCCAGTATCAGCTATGTGTTTTTTATAGCTTTCACCGTAGTTACCAACTTGCTCAATAATTCTTAAGCTCCAGTCATTATCTAGACCAAAAGCAGCACCTAATTCACCTTCAGAGCCAACTAACCTCTTAATAGCTGGGTTCTCAGAGTCTTTTAGGCTAGAAGCGTTTGATGAATTAACACCATACTCTTCTGCTTCGATCATAGTATTTAGAGACCATCTTACGATATCTTCCCATACTGCGTCCCCTTGTCTTACAACAGGACCTAATGGTTCTTTAGAGATCGTTTCAGGTAATACTTTATGCTCATCTGGGTTTGACATTTTAGTTCTTTGCGCTGCTAAACCAGATTTATCTGTAGTGTAAGTATCACATCTTCCAGCATCATAAGCTGCAACAACTTCGTCTGCTTTTTCAAAAGCAATTGGTTCGTAACTTATGTTTTTTGAATTAAAGAAGTCTCTCATGTTAAGCTCGGTAGTCGTACCTGTATTTGTACAAGCAGAAATACCGTTTCTGAAATCATTCACAGAATTAATTCCTGAATTTTTTCTCACCATGAAACCTTGACCATCATAAAAGTTTACACCAACAAAAGTTAAGCCAATGTCAGCGTCTCTTGATAATGTCCAAGTAGTGTTACGTGCAAGTACATCGATTTCACCTGATGTTAATGCCGTAAATCTTTCTTTAGCACTTAACGGAGTATATTTAACTTTGTCTGCATCACCTAATACAGCAGCAGCAACAGCTCTACATACGTCTACGTCAATACCAGACCAGTTTCCTGCTTCATCTGCATTAGAAAATCCTGGTAGACCTTGTGAAACTCCACATTTCACAAAACCAGCTTTCTTAGTATTGTCTAAAGTTTTAGATTTTTTTGAACCAGCTCCTCCTCCGCCTTGGCCGCAAGCGACTAAAAGCAAAGATGCAAATCCAACTAAAATCCATGTTCTGATTGATTTGATCATATTATTATAATCCTCTTTAGTTATTATTATTGTTAACAATAATTTTGAAACGACGTTTCAAAACGGGTTGATTATTATCTTTTTTGGGTCGAATTACAATTTTTAGCAGGTACTAAATATAGCTTGTTTTGAAGAGGTCCCTCAACATATATGATAAT
>CACIXL010000025.1 GCA_902590625.1 uncultured Pelagibacteraceae bacterium
TAAAAAAGCTCCTTTTATAGGTTTAATAAAATATAGTAAATATTTAACTCAGTTTTATAAAGACCTTATACCATTGGGAGGTATCAATACTAATAACCTCATTAAATTAAAGACTCTTAATTGTAGGGGTTTTGCAGTTATGTCTGAGATAAAAAAAAAGCCGGCCTTTTTAGACCGGCTTTTTTAATTAAACTAGATTTCTATAATTAGAATTCCATTCCAATTGAGAATACAGTTTTCTTTTCTTCTTTTGTATCTGTAAAGTCAGAATTATCAGTATCAACTAAAGCTAATCCTACAGTTGCACCACCAATGTTGTACGCAACTTGGATATAGTCTGCTTCTGCTTCTACTGCTGTTTCTGCATTTGTAGCTACGTTAGTCATAGTTTTATCTATTCTTTCATATTTCTCTTGAGAGTATGAAATTGATAAAGCTTCATTTACAGCAAATTCAGCACCAATAGCAGCAAAGTTATATCTGTCACCATTAGCAGCTGTAGCTGTATCAGCTGATGCTGATGCATATTTGTCTGCTACACCGTTTTCAAAGTAACCATCCATTATACCTAATTTAAAGTTACCAACTTCGTATTTAACGTAGTAGTTACCACTTGTTTCTTCTTGACCAAGAGATGATGTAGAATTACCTACTTCATAGTAGTCAGCACCAAGAGATAAACCTGGCACCATGTCAGGAGCCGCAGTCACTTTATACTGAGTAGCGTTTGTACCATCAGCATCTACAGTTTGTGCACCACCAGCTGATTTAAAGCTGTTACTTTGGCCATCAGTTGTATTAGGAGCGTATCCTACTGAAGCTGATATACCGAAAGGAAGTAGTCCACTTGGTATTGTGTATGCTACGTGCGGATCAGCTGATACGTCTTTACCCCAACCGATTTGTGTCATTGTGTTAGCGTAATCACCACCAACTCCTAATGCACCTACACCGTAACCTAACTCAGTAGATAATCCACCTTCAGCATCATAAATACCTAATGTACCCATGTCACCCATAGTGATTACTAATGCAGTGTCATCATTTGATGCAGCACCACCATCAGCCATATCTAACTCAGTGTGGTATTTCCAAGAGAAACCATTGTCTAATTCGCCAGAAGCGCTAAACATTAGTTCATTTGAAATACCTAGACCTTTATTATCATTGTTTTGTCCACCACTAATTACGTAAGATGCGTTAGCTGAACCTGTTACTGAAAGTTCACCTGCTACTGCACTTAAAGAAATTAATGAAGAAGAAACTAAAACAGCGATAGTTTTAATTAAGTTTTTCATTTGTTATCCTTTTGTTATTTAAATTTAATAATTATTATTAAACTTGTGTTTTTTAGCAGAAATACTTGTTTTTTTACGATTTAACCCAATAAACACTTGCTTTTTTTCATAATTGTTGTATTTTTATCACACTTTTATTGACTATTTATCTAGCTTTTTCAATATCTTCTAATCTACCACTTTATATTCACAATAATTCGTTTAAAAACACAATTCATGTACTTATTCAAACCTTTCAAAACTATTTTTTTATCAATTTTTATTGTCTTATTAACTTCAAGTTGCGGTCTATACGAAAAAGTTGATCAACGACAAATGCCGGATGGTGCAAAAGCCAAGGCTAGAAAAAATGTAGAAGAAGGAAGAGGCGTAGGATTAGGCGGGCTAATCAAGGGTGGTGGAACTAACTATGAATTTAGTACTTCTAACCCTATCTGGCGAGCTTCTTTAGAAACTCTAGATTTTCTCCCCATGAGCACGGTCGACTATTCAGGCGGTATAATTATAACTGACTGGTATTCGGAAAATAACTCTTCAAATGAGTCGATTAAAATTACAATAAGATTTTTGTCAAACGAAATAAGATCGGACAGTGTAAAAGTTCAAGTTCATAAAAAAACTTGTCAGCAGTCCACAAATTGTGTTGTAAATCTTCTTAAAAATTCATTGATACAAAATGAGTTACAGTCAACAATCTTAAAAAAGGCTGCGCTGCTAGATAAACAAGATAAGTCTAAGAAAAAAAAATAAATAATGGAAAGAGTCAATTTTCAAGCTATTGAAAAAAAATGGCAAAAATTTTTTTCTAAAAATAAACTTTTTAATAAAAATGGAAAAAAATTTTACTGTTTAGAGATGTTTCCCTATCCTTCAGGTAAAATACACATGGGACATGTAAGAAATTATACTATTGGAGATGTTATAGCGCGTTATAAATACATGAATGGTTTCAATGTACTTCATCCTATGGGTTGGGACTCTTTCGGTCTTCCAGCAGAGAATGCTTCAAGGGCTAATAATCTTCACCCGAAAGACTGGACAAATAAAAATATACAAACAATGAAATCTCAACTTAAAATGTTAGGCCTTTCTATAGATTGGGATTTAGAAATATCTACAAGTAGCAAGGAATATTATAAGCACCAACAAGAAATATTTATAGATTTCTTTAATAATGGCCTTGTATCAAGAAAAGAGACATATGTTAATTGGGACCCTGTAGAAGAAACTGTCTTAGCTAATGAACAAGTTATTGATGGCAGAGGATGGCGCTCTAACGCTATTGTTGAGAGAAAAAAACTATCACAATGGTTTTTTAATATTACAAAATTTTCAAAAGAACTTCTTAACGATTTAGATAAATTAGAGGATTGGCCAGATAAAGTTAAATTAATGCAAAAAAACTGGATAGGAAAATCTATTGGATGTGAAATACTTTTTGAAGTAAGCGGATCAGAGGAAAAAATCAATATTTTCACAACTCGCCCAGATACAATCTTTGGAGCTTCTTTCATTGCATTATCTGCAGATCATCCATTAAGTAAAAAATTTATTAATGACAGCAAATTTAAAAATTTTAAAGAAGATTGTAATAAAACAGGTACTACTGAGGAAGCTCTTGCTAATGCAGATAAAGTTGGTTTTGATACAGGTTTATTTGTTAATCACCCATTTATTAAAGGAAAAAAATTACCTATATATTTTGCAAATTTCGTTTTAATGGATTATGGCACTGGTGCTATATTTGGCTGTCCTGGTCATGATCAAAGAGATTTTGATTTTGCCAAAAAATATAAACTTCCTATAATTAAAGTTATCTCTGATAACAGTGATAATCCTCTTACTGAAGCGTTCACCGGGAATGGAGTTTTGATTAACTCTGATTTTTTAAACGGTCTTGATGTTAAAAAAGCAAAAAATACTATTATTGAAAATATTGAAAAAAGAAAACTAGGTCGTAAAAAAACTTTATTTAGATTAAAAGATTGGGGAGTATCTAGACAAAGGTATTGGGGGTGTCCTATTCCAATGATTTATCTTGAAGATGGATCTGTTGTACCAGTTGATAAAAGTGAACTGCCAATTGAACTGCCTGAAGACATTGATTTAAATGCTAAAGGCAATCCTTTGAATAATCATGAAAAATGGAAACAAACTAAACAAAAATCAACTGGTAAAAAGGCTATTAGGGAAACTGACACATTAGATACTTTTGTTGATTCTTCTTGGTACTTCCTAAGATTTTGTTCTCCTGATTTTGAAAGTTCTCCTTTCGATCAAAAAAAAATTAATTATTGGATGCCTGTAGATCAGTACATTGGTGGTGTTGAACATGCTATACTACATTTACTTTATTCACGATTCTTCACTAAAGGTCTAAAAAATTGCAATAAGGATTTTGATTTAGATGAACCATTCAAGAATTTGTTCACTCAAGGAATGGTGTGCCATGAGTCCTATAAGGATGAAAAAGGAAATTGGCTTTATCCAGAAGAGGTAGAAAAGATTGGAGACAAAAAATTTATAAAGAAAGCTGACAAAAGCATTGTCAATGTTGGCCAACCTGAGTCAATGTCTAAATCAAAAAAAAACACAATAGATCCTGAAACCATGATTAACAGATATGGTGCGGATGCTGTGAGATGGTTTATTCTTTCTGATAGTCCACCAGATAAAGATATACAGTGGTCAGCTACGGGTGTTGAAGCTGCGAATAAATTTTTACAAAGAATTTGGAATTTAAATCACTTAATAGCAAATAGAGAAGACGGTGAGTCACTAAAGGAGATAGAAGAAAAATTAATTTCAGAGATCAATAGTTTAGTTATAAAGATTGATGAGTCTATAATCAATTTTCGATTTAATGTTTCTATAGCTTATTTTTATCAAGTGTACAAAATACTTAAAGATTATTTAAATGAAAAAGTAAGCAATGAAGTTTTGTCAACTAATATTGTGATAATAATGAAGCTAATGCTGCCGTTTACACCTCACTTATCAAATGAATGCTTAGAATTAATGAAATGTAATTCTACTTCTAAGTGGCCAAAAGTAGATAAAAATACCTTGCATAATGACATAAATCTTGCAGTTCAAGTAGGTGGTAAAACAAGAGACATAATCTCTGTCAAAAGAGATTTAGACGAAAATCAAATTAAT
>CACIXL010000026.1 GCA_902590625.1 uncultured Pelagibacteraceae bacterium
CTAAACCATAGGCCAGTGATGCAGCAGTAGGTTCATTAATAATTCTTAAAACTTCAAGACCAGCTATTTTTCCAGCATCCTTAGTTGCTTGTCTTTGAGAGTCATTAAAATATGCTGGGACAGTAATCACAGCTTTTGTTACAGCTTGACCTAAATATTTTTCAGCCGTCTCTTTCATTTTTTGTAATACAAAAGCAGAAATTTGCGCTGGAGAATATTTTTTTCCTTTCCCTTCTACCCATGCATCACCATTCTCAGATTTAACAATTTTGTAAGGTACTTTTGAAATATCTTTCTGAACTGAAGGACCATCAAATTTTCTACCTATCAACCTTTTTGCAGCGAAAATTGTATCACCTGCATTAGTCACTGCTTGCCTTTTTGCCGGTTGACCAACTAGTTTTTCTTCATTATCCAAAAAAGCTACAACAGAAGGAGTCGTTCTTGCGCCTTCAGTATTTTCTAAAACTTTTGCTTGTGAGCCATCCATAATGGCAACACATGAATTTGTTGTTCCTAAATCTATTCCTATTACTTTACTCATTTGTCTAATTCCTTTGTGTTATTTTTATATGGGTGTTATTTCTATATCTACAAGACTATTTCTCATTTTTTTTGACCCTTTTTTCCTGATCTTTAGTAGTTTTTTTCTTTGAAACACTTACTAAGGCTGGTCTTAAAAGCCTATCACCCAACATGTAGCCTGCTTGAATTTCGTGAAGAATAGTACCTTGATCCTTGTTTTCATCTTCAATTTCAGACATTGCCTGATGGAAATTAGGATCAAATTTTTTCTCTTTAACCTCAATTTTTTTAATCCTATTTTTTTCAAATATAGAGACTAAATCCTTTTCAATTATATTTATATTCTCTAAAAATTTATCTAGATCCTTATTATCTTTTAATTTTTCATCATTCTTTATTGCATCTTTTGCTCTTTGTAAGTTATCAAGAATAGCAAGGCTCTCTTTTGCAAAATTAAATGATCCAAAATCAAAAGCGTCTTTTATTTCCTTTTCAAATCGTCTTCTTTGATTCTCAATTTCAGCAAGAGATCTTAGTAATTTTTCCTCAGTTTCTTTTAATTTTTCTTCTAAAGTTAATTCTTTTTTCTCGTCTTTATTGTTCTGATTTTCAGGAACTTTAACTTCTCTTTCTTCAGTTGTTTCTTGTTTTTGTTTATTATTATCATTCATTTAACTTGCTATATAGTGAGTACTTATTAAATTACTAGGTCTGTAATGAAAAAAATTTTAATTGGCACTCATAACAAAGGGAAATTCAAGGAAATAGCTTATTTAATCTCAAAAAAGTACAAAAAAGTCTCTCCAGAATCACTTAAAATAAAAAGTCCAAAAGAAACTGGCAAATCATTTAGATCAAACTCCAGGCTTAAAGCTAAATTTTTTTCTAAGTATGTAAAATATCCAGTTATATCAGACGATTCTGGTTTGTGCGTAGAAGCATTAAAAAATAAACCTGGTATTTACTCCGCAAGATTAGCTAAAAAGAAAGGAAGCTTTTTTAAAGCAATGGAACATATTTTAAAAAAAATGGAAAAGAAGAAAAATAGAAATGCCACTTTTGTCTGCAATCTTTCATTTAAAGATTATGGAAAAAAAATAATTTCAATCGAAGGTAAACTTAAAGGAAAAATATCTTACAAAATTCTGGGAAAAAAAGGTTTTGGTTACGATCCTATTTTTATACCGTCTAAAAAAAAAATTACATTTGGTCAAATGTCAAAGTTGGCTAAGATAAAGATGGATCATAGATTTATCGCTTTTCAAAAATTAAAAAAAAAGATTAAAATTTAATGAACTTGTTATTTTCAATTTTGTAAATGTCTAATTCTTGTGAAACTTTGCCATCTTTAAAGCTAAAGGTTCCAATTTTCCCCTTTATCTTATTTTTGAATAAGAAATCATTCACTGAATTAATCTCACCATTTTTTTTCCATGCATAATATATTAAACCTAAAGCATCATATGCTAAAATTGTTATCTCATTTGGATAAATCTTAAATCTTTTAAAGTACTTATTATTATATTTTTTAAATTCTTTATAATTTACTGACGGGTAAAATAAATTTTTTATTGTGTTTTCATAAAAAATACTTTCATCGAACCATTGGTTAATAGTAGTAAACAATATATCATTTTGATTCACATCTGTATAAACAAGAGAAGTTAAAACACTCTTTAGGTTATTGCCAAAATCAATTATTATTACCGAGTCAAAATTGACGCCACCTAAAGTATATAATTGTTCTAATCGTTCTAGCTCTTTAATTGACTGTTCATCTTCCTTATCTTCAAACATCTTTTTTCTTAATTCTAAACTTCTTTTCCTTTGAGAATAGTTTGTAAGCACTTCAATTTCTCCAGTAAGTATTTCTGGATTAGGGCTATAAGTAAATGTTTTAATGTTTTTTAAATCTAAATTTTTTATTTTTTTCTCGATTAATTCTAAGTATTCATTTTTAGGGTACATGATAATTGTTTTTGTTTTTTTTTGTTTATTTAAAAATTTTGTCAAAGCATTTAATTGAGACTCCAAACTTACGCCAATGCTTATAATATTATTTGAAAATTCAGGCTTAATATTTGAAAGTGAAATAAATATAAGATCTCTGTATAGCTCAACATCATTAAACTCTTCATGTGTTGTTGGACCAATAATTATCTTAGCACCGGATGATTTAATTTCATTAATGGCTGTAGCAAGTTTTTCTTTATTATTATATCCAGAGTCTCTTGGTATTATTAGAACATTTTTATCATCTATTTCTTCAAGAGCTAATTGTAAAGAATATAGAAGAGAATTACCTATCTCACTATAAGGACCTGAAAGTGGAGCAAGTAGACCAACTTTAAGTGTTTTATTTTCCTCATTACTTAATAAATTAGAATTGAATAAAAATGTTATATAAAAGATAAATATTAAAAATTTATTTTGCATGATGAAACTTTTCTCAAATAACTTATATATTGTTTCTACTCCCATTGGAAATCTTGATGATATTACCTTGAGAGCATTAGATGTTTTAAAAAATTCAGACATAATATTGTGTGAAGATACTAGAAGGTCACTTATATTGCTTGATCATTATAAAATTAAAAAAAAATTAGTCTCCTACCATAAATTTAACGAAAAAAAACAAGTCTCAACTATTATTGAATATTTTAAACAGGGCAAAATTTTGTCTTTAATATCTGATGCGGGCACTCCTCTTTTATCGGACCCAGGAAGAATATTAGTAAACGAGTGTGTAAATAATAAAATTTCCATAATTCCAATCCCTGGAGCATCTTCAGTTACTGCAGCTTTAAGCATTTCTGGCTTTGAGGATAAATTTTTGTTTTATGGATTTTTGCCAAAAAAGGAAAATGAACTAATTAAAGTTTTTACAATTCTTTCAAAAAATCAGTATACACAAATTTTTTTTGTACCTGCAAAAAAAATAAACATTTGTATTAAGTTATTTAAAAAATTTTATTCAGGAAGAAAAATAGTTATAGCAAAAGAAATAACTAAATTGCACGAAGCTTTTATCAGAGCCGACATTGATCAAATAAAGACTTTTAAGAATCCAGTTAAAGGGGAATTAACAATAGTTGTCTCTGAAGGAGATAAAAAAACAAAAAATATTGATAAAGAAAAAATTGTGAATAAAGCAAAAAAATATTTAAAAAAATATAGTTTGAAAGATACTGTAGAATTAATTTTAGAAACTGAAAAAACAAACAAAAAACTAGTCTATGACCTATGTCTAAGCATTAAAGATGAAAAAAAAAATTAGTTTATTATTTATAATTTTTTTTACAAGCTGTACTTCGGCTGGGCAATTCAGTGCAGGTGTTAATATTACTTTTGATCCTAGAACTATTGGAATGCAAATTGATGACACCATTATGCAAAAGAATCTTTCAGCAAGATTAGCGCTAGCAGATAAAAAATACT
>CACIXL010000027.1 GCA_902590625.1 uncultured Pelagibacteraceae bacterium
AGCAAATGAGATGATGAAAGAAATTTCATCTGCAGAAAAAGTTTATGACGACGACAGAATAGAAACTAATTCAGTTTATATGATGGCAGATTCTGGAGCAAGAGGATCTCAAGCACAAATGAAACAATTAGCTGGAATGAGAGGATTAATAGCAAAACCATCAGGAGAAATAATTGAGACACCAATCATTGCTAATTTTAAAGAAGGTTTATCCGTTCTAGAATATTTTAATTCTACTCATGGTGCAAGAAAGGGTTTAGCTGATACCGCTTTGAAAACCGCTAATTCTGGATATTTAACCAGAAGACTATGTGATGTTGCGCAAGATGTTCAAATTACAAAAGCTGAATGTGATCCTAAGAAAAGGTCTTCAGTAACTATCTCTGAAATTATAGAGGGTGGAAATATTTTAGTAAGTCTTTCAGAGAGGGTTTTAGGAAGAGTAATTGCTGAGAATATCAAAAATCCTGTTACTGGTGAAGTTATAATAAAAAAAGATAAATTAATTGACGAGTTTGACTGTGAAAAAATTGATGCAGCAGGAGTAAAATCTGTGAATGTATACTCTGTTATTACATGCGCTTCAACAAAAGGTGTATGTCAAGTTTGCTACGGAAGAGATTTAGCAAGAGGAAAATTAGTTAGTATCGGTGAAGCCGTAGGTATGATAGCCGCACAATCAATAGGAGAACCTGGTACTCAATTAACAATGAGAACGTTTCACGTAGGAGGAACAGCGCAGATAAAAGAAGAGTCTCAAATAATTTCTCAAACAAAAGGGAAGCTTAACATTATTAATAAGAATTTAATTGAAGACTCAAAAAAAAATATTATTGTTATGGGAAGAAACACTCAATTAAGTATTGAAGATGACAACGGAAGACAACTAGCAATCTATAAAGTTAATTACGGATCAAAATTATTCTTCAAAGATGGAGAGATTATAGAAAAAGGAAAAAAAATTGCTGAGTGGGATCCCTACACATTACCGGTAATTGCTGAAACAAGCGGTATAGCGAACTATATGGACTTAATGGAAGGGAGTTCATTAACCGAAACCTTAGATGATGCGACAGGTTTATCATCTAAATCTGTAACTGACTGGAAATCATCTTCAAAAAATTCTGAACTAAAACCTAGAATAACTTTAAGAAATGAAAAAGGTGAAATAATTAAAAAAGCTGATGGAAATGAAGCAAGATACTATCTTGTTCCTGATACAATACTATCAGTTAAAGATGGACAGAAAATATCAGCCGGAGATGTATTAGCAAGATTGCCAAAAGAAACATCAAAAACCAAAGATATTACTGGAGGTTTACCGAGAGTGGCAGAGTTGTTTGAAGCTAGAAGACCAAAAGATAGCGCAATCATTGCTGAAAATGATGGAGTAATTGAATTTGGTAAAGAAGTTAGAGGTAAACAAAAAATTTCAATTGTTTCAACAAATGGTGAAACATCTAACTACTTAATTCCAAAAGGGAAACACGTAAATTTTAATCAAGGTGAAAAAATTAAAAAAGGTGAATATCTTTTAGATGGAAGCCCAGCACCACATGATATTTTAAGAATTTTAGGAGTTGAAAAACTTACAGAATATTTCGTTTCTGAAGTACAAGAAGTGTATAGACTTCAAGGTGTGGTAATAAATGATAAACATATTGAGACTATTGTTAGACAAATGTTGAAGAGAGTTGAAATTAAAGATCCTGGGGATTCTGAATTGTTAAGTGGAGAAGTGATTGATCTTTTAGATATGAATGCTATTAACGAAAAACTTAGAATGGATAAAAAGAAGCCTGCAGTATTCGAGAGAGTTTTACTTGGTATAACAAAAGCTTCACTTCAAACAAACTCATTTATTTCTGCAGCTTCATTCCAGGAAACTACAAGAGTTTTAACAGATGCATCAATTAAAGGAAAAACTGACTCTCTGGAAGGATTAAAAGAGAACGTTATAGTAGGAAGACTGGTACCAGCAGGGACTGGACTTACAAAAATTGAGTGGGATAAGCAAGCAAGAGATCAAGATAAAGCCAGATTAAATGAACTCAAAAAACAAGAGCTAGAATCCGCCACAGAGGCGCCAGAACAAACAGCATAAAAACGATTATAAATCTTATAAAACATTGACTTTTTTTAATTCAGTGTTAGTTTACGGCACATTTTGAACGTTAGAAGTAAGGTAGATTATAACCTTAAACACTAACAAAAAATTCGCAAGGTTAACCTTATTTCACTTTCAAAATATTATTATGCCAACGATTAATCAGTTGATAAAAAAAAGTAGAGTAAAACCTGTTGCTAGAAATAAAGTTCCAGCACTAGAAAAACAACCTCTTAAACGAGGAGTTTGCGTAAAAGTTTATACTACTACTCCAAAAAAACCTAATTCAGCGTTAAGGAAAGTTGCTAGGGTGAGACTATCTAATGGTTTTGAAGTTACAGCCTATATACCTGGCGAGGGACATAATTTACAAGAACACTCAGTAGTTTTATTACGTGGAGGTCGTGTTAAAGACTTGCCTGGTGTTCGTTATCACATATTAAGAGGTAACCTAGACACCCAAGGTGTTGCAAATAGAAAAAAGAGAAGATCTCTTTACGGTACCAAAAAGCCTAAATAATTTATGTCTAGAAAACGAAAAGCCCCAATACGAAAAGTTTATCCTGATCCAAAATTTCACTCAGAAGTAATTTCTAAATTCATTAATTCTATCATGTACGACGGTAAAAGATCTACAGCTGAAAAAATTCTTTACGACGCTTTAGATAAGATAAAGTCAAAAAACAATGAAGATCCTTTAAAAATATTTAATACAGCAATAAGTAACGTAAAACCAAATCTTGAGTGCAGGTCAAGAAGAGTTGGTGGTGCTACTTACCAAGTACCAGTCGAAGTTAAAGCTAAACGAGCTCAAGCTTTGGCTTTAAGATGGATTATGGACGCTACTAGAAAAAGAAAAAACAAAACAATGGCAGAAAAATTATATGCAGAAATTTTGGATGCCTCACAAAATAAAGGATCTGCTATTAAAAAAAGAGAAGACACACACAAAATGGCAGAGTCCAATAAAGCTTTTGCACATTTTAGATGGTAGAAAATTATGGCTAAATATACTTTAGATAAATATAGAAATATAGGAATCATGGCCCACATAGATGCTGGTAAAACTACTACTACTGAAAGAGTTTTATACTACACAGGGAAAAGTCATAAAATTGGTGAAGTTCACGATGGTGCCGCAACAATGGATTGGATGGAACAAGAACAAGAAAGAGGAATTACAATAACTTCTGCAGCTACTACTTGTTTTTGGAGAGATCATAGAATTAATATTATTGATACACCAGGGCACGTAGATTTTACGATCGAGGTTGAAAGATCTTTAAAAGTTTTAGATGGTGCTGTAGCAGTTTTTGATGGTGTTGCAGGTGTTGAACCTCAATCTGAAACCGTTTGGAGACAAGCTGACAAATACAAAGTACCAAGAATCTGTTTTGTGAATAAATTAGATAGAACTGGTGCAGATTTTTATAGATGTGTAGATATGATTAAAGAGCGCTTAGGATGCAAACCTTTAGCATTACAACTGCCAATTGGCGCTGAAGCAGATTTAAAAGGTGTTGTTGATTTAGTAAAAATGAAAGGAATAGTTTGGCAAAATGAAGATCTTGGAGCTAAATTTGATTATGTAGATATTCCAGATGATTTGAAGGACAAAGCTAAAGAATACAGACAAAATTTGGTAGAAACAGCTGTAGAGGAAGATGAAAAATTAATGGAAACTTATTTAGAAGGCAAAGAACCCTCTG
>CACIXL010000028.1 GCA_902590625.1 uncultured Pelagibacteraceae bacterium
ATGTGGAAAAACTATGGGAAAACTTTTATAGAATACATTTTTTTAAATTATTTTCATATAAATAATTCTCACATAATTATTAAGGGAAAAGAAGTTTTGCTAGAAACACAAAATATGAAAAAGCCGGTCATCTTTGTATCAGGTCACTTTGCCAATTTTGAATTAATGTCAATGGAAATCACGAAGCAAAACATTGCTCTAGCAACAATTTACAGGCCGCTAAATAATTTCTTTTTAAATCCATTCATGGAATACTTAAGAAAAAAATATATTTGCAAGAATCAAATTAAAAAAGGAATGAAAGGAGTAAGAGAAACTATTAATTATATAAAAAAAGGTCATAGTATAGCGTTAATGATTGATCAAAGAGTAAGTGAGGGAGAAAAAATTAATTTTTTTGGTTACCCTGCATTAACTACCACTCTGCCAGCACAATTATCCAAAAAATTTCATCTAGATATTATACCTGTCTTTATAAGAAGAAATGAAAACGACTCATTTGAAATAGAATTTTTAAAAAAAATAGAGAGTAAAAATTTTAAAGATAAAAAAAAACTAACACAAGAATTAAACAGAGTATTAGAAAATATGATTCTAAAAAACCCGCATCAGTGGATTTGGACGCATAATAGATGGAAGTAACCTTACTTTTTTTGAGTTTTAAATCTCTCGTTTGCTTCAATGGGTGAATAATAAGCTTCTTGTAAATCAACATTCCAGTAGTTTAAGTTTTGTAATTTTATTTCCTTTCCAGAAATCGCACATAATACATGGTCTCCTTCTTCTATAACTTCAAAATAGTTGTGCTTAAAAACAAGTTTAGCTTTTTTTTTACTCATCAATAAATTATACATTAAATATTCAATCATGAATATTGCATTAATTGGGAGTGGCGGAAGAGAACATGCTTTGTGCAATAAGATTAATGAGTCAAAATTAGTCGATAAAATTGTGTGTTTTCCTGGTAATGCCGGTACAGCATCAATGGCAACCAATGTTGAGGTTGATATTTTAAATTTTAAAAAAATTCTTAGACTTATAAAACTGCATAAAATTGACTTAGTAATAGTAGGTCCAGAAGAACCTTTGGTGAAGGGCATAGTCGATTATTTGAAAAAAAATAAAATTAAAGTTTTTGGTCCAAGCAAATATGCTTCAAAATTAGAGGGATCCAAAGCTTTCATGAAAATTATTTGCAAAAAAAATAAAATTCCAACTGCTAAATTTAAAATTTGTACTAAGCAAATTCAAGTGGTTAGATTTTTAAAAAACTGTAATTTGCCTATCGTAGTTAAAGCAGACGGCTTAGCAGCAGGAAAAGGTGTTACAATTTGTAAAACTAGAGAACAAATAGTTAAATCAACTGAAGAGATCTTTAGGGGTAAATTCAAATCATCAAAAAAAGTGGTGTTAGAAGAATTTTTAACGGGGGAAGAGGTTAGTTATTTCGCAGTAGTGGACAATAATAATTTTAAATTTTTTGGTTCTGCGCAAGATCATAAACGTGTTTTTGAAAAAGATAGAGGCCCAAACACAGGTGGGATGGGAGCTTACTCTCCTGCTCCTATTGTTACTAAAAAATTAGAAAAAAAAATAATTTCAAAAATAATAAGGCCGACACTAAAAGCGCTCAGAAACAAAAAAAATCCCTACAATGGTTTCTTGTATGTTGGGTTAATGATAAAAAATAATGAACCATATCTTATTGAATATAACATCAGAATGGGCGACCCTGAGTGTCAAGTAATATTACCAAGATTAAAAACCGATATAGTAAAAATTTTTGTTAATGCTATTGAAAATAAATTAAAAAATTTGAAAATACAGTGGAAAAAACAAAAAAGTATGACAATTGTACTATGTGCAAAAGGCTATCCTGGAACTCATAAGAAAAATTTGCAAATCAAAAATTTAGGTAAAATTAGATTATCCTCTTCAGACTTTATTTATCATGCTGGGACTAAGTTATATAATGGTCAATTAAGATCAGTTGGAGGGAGAGTTTTAAATATCACTTCAATAGGAAATAGCTTTTCAAAAATAAGAAAAAAAATTATTTTTAATATCAAAAAGCTTAGATGGAATGATGGATTTTATCGAAAAGACATTGGTTGGAGAATAATTGATAAATGAGAATTATTAGTGGTGAATTGAAAGGTAGATCTATTAGTTATCTAAAAAATTCAAAAACTCGACCACTAAAAGACAGCGTAAAAGAAAGTATTTTCAATATTTTACAACATTCTAAACACATAAAAACTCATATTCATAATTCAAATGTTTTGGATTTATATTCTGGAATAGGTTCGTTTGGTATTGAATGTATCTCAAGAGGTGCCAAAAAAGTGGTGTTTATTGAGCAAGATATCAAAGCCTCTAATATTCTAAAACAAAATTTAATTAGTTTGTCTATAGAAAATAAATCAAAAATATATAACAACAAAATTGAAAATATTTTGACTAAAGAAATTAAGGAAAAATTTGATATCTTTTTTTTCGATCCACCATTTGTAGATAGAAATTTTATAAAAAACTTAAAACTCATAAAGGAAAATAATTTATATAAAATGAAAAATATTATAGTTTTACATAGGGAGAAAAAGATTGAAGATGAATATGAAAAATTCTTTAAGATTATTGATATAAAGAAATACGGAAGATCAAAAATAATTTTTGGAATAATTACTTAAGTAATTTTTTTGTATAAGCTTTTACTTGTTCAACGGCTGGCTGATCAAATGGATTAATATTTAAAAGTTTGCTTACTATAATAGTTTCAACAATCAATAGTGAAAATAATTTACCAAGCACCTCCTCATTAACTTTTTTTATTTTAAATTCTCGAAAAGGTATATTATTTTTTTTAAATGTTTTTATAAGGGCATTTTTTTGAGCAATTTTTACCTGGTTTAATTTTTTATTTATCAAACTTTTAATACCAAAACTTTTATTTATTTTGATATTGTCTTTAGATTGTGTTTCAAAACTAAAAATATTAAATAATTTATCTCTAGGCCCATCTAAATAGAGTTGTAATAAACTATGGTGGTCTTTTGGAGCATTTGATATAACTGGTAAAAATCCTTTACCTTTTTTCCCTAGACTTTCGGCTATCAACTGCTGACACCAAAATAGATATTTTTCTATTAATGGTGAATAGTTTATCATTACCAAATTATTCATTTTTTTTGAACTCATTATACTTGCTAGTTTTATTGTATTATTCTTTAGAAAGAATTTTTTGGTTGACTTCATGCATTCAAAAATATCTGATCTCAATTTAGTTATATTTACACCCATTAAATAAGCAGGTATTACTCCTACTTCTGAAAGCACAGAGTATCTCCCTCCAATATTATTGTGATGTTCAAAATAAGATAAATTTAATTTTTTTGATAAAGAATAAAGATAATTGTCTTTTTTTTCTGAAATTATAATAATGTTATTTGAATTCTTTTTTATAATATTTAAAGCGAAAATATTAGACATAGTTTCAATTGTATTTCCTGATTTTGAAATTATTATATAAAGAACCTCAGATATTTTTTCTTTATTTTTAAATTTTTTTATCATTTTTTCGTCAAGATCGTTAAAAAAATAAACTT
>CACIXL010000029.1 GCA_902590625.1 uncultured Pelagibacteraceae bacterium
GCCCTGTCAGTAAGTGTTTTGTTTGAGATTTTGGCTTCTTTTTCTAATTGAATATTATTAACATTAAATAAATTTTTCTCAGATAAAACTGTTTCAGTTTTAAAAAAAATAATTAATATCAAATATATTGTTAGTTTGTTTATTTTCATAAAAAAATAATTATCAATTTATAAATGAAAAAAGTTGAAAATAGTTATAAAAAAAGTGGTGTTAACATTTCGTTAGCTAATAAACTGGTAAAACATATATCTAATTTAACAAAGAAAAATGTCAAAAAAACGAAATCTTCGAAAAATAAAGATGTAATTGGTGGATTTGGTTCTTTGTTTGACATTAGTAATTTAAAAATTAATGATCCGGTAATAGTATCATGTACAGATGGAGTAGGAACGAAAATTGAATTAGCTAACCAATTTAAGAAATTTGAAACTATTGGAATTGACTTAGTTGCTATGTGTGTGAATGATTTAATTGTACAAGGAGCTAAGCCTCTTTTTTTTTTAGACTACATTGCAGTGGGAAAATTAGATTTAACAAAAACAAAAAAAATTTTAAAAGGAATTTTTCGAGGCTGCAAGATATCTAATTGTAAATTAATTGGTGGAGAAACAGCTGAAATGCCTGGTGTTTATTCTAAAGACAAATTTGATCTTGCGGGTTTTTCTGTTGGAATAGTATCTAAAAAAAAAATTCTTAGTAAATTCAATGTAAAAAAAGATAATGTTGTTTTAGCAATTCCATCGAGTGGAATACATTCAAACGGTTATTCATTAGTAAGATCAATATTAAAAAAAAATAAAATATCAAATAAACTACAATATGATCTTTTAAAACCTACAAAAATTTATGCAAATGAAATTTTAAAATTAACAAATAAAAAACTTATTAATGCCGCCGCACATATTACTGGAGGAGGTTTAATTGAAAATTTATTAAGATCTGTTCCGAAGAACTTAACATTAAATATTGACCTTTCAAAAATTAAAGTTTTAAAAATTTTTAAATGGTTGAAAAGAAAAAATATATCAGATCAAGAAATGCTAAAAACTTTTAATTGTGGTATTGGTTTTTGTCTTATTGTAGAAAGAAAAAATGTACCTAGAATTAAAAAAATCTTTACGAAAAAATTTTCTCCCTATGAAATTGGTCATATTTCGAAAAGTAATAAAATAGTAAAATTATCAAATAATTTGAGATGGTAAAAAAAAAAACTTGTGTTTTTATTTCCGGATATGGTTCAAATCTTAAAAATTTAATTTCTTATTCACGAGACAATAGCTTCCCCATTAATATTAGTTTAGTTATAAGTAACAAAAAAGAGGCTCACGGTCTAATTTACGCGAAAAAATATAAAATTCCATATATCTTTATCGATACAAAATTTAAAAATTATGAAAATAAAATATTTTTTAATTTAAAGAAATATAAAATATCTTTTATATGTCTTGCCGGTTATATGAAAATAATTTCTAAAAATTTAATTAAAAACTATCAACGAAAAATAATTAATATTCATCCATCTTTACTACCTAAGTTTAAAGGGCTGGATACTTTTTCAAGAATGTTAAATAATAGAGAAAAAAAAGCGGGGTGCACTGTTCATTATGTTAATGAAAAATTAGATAGCGGAAGTATTATTCTACAAAAAAATTTTGAGATTGAAAAAAATGATAATGAAAAAATCTTAAAATATAAGACACAAAAATTAGAATATAGAGCTTTTCCTGAAGCAATTGTTAAAATTTTTAGAAAAAATTAATTTTTAAAAAAAAATTCTATCTCTTTTTTAGCGTTTTCAGCCGAGTCTGAGCCATGAACTGAATTTTTGTCTATTGAAATTCCGTACAATTTTCTAATTGTATTTTCATCTGCATCTTTTGGATTTGTGGCTCCCATAATCTTTCTATTGGATAAAATAGCATTTTCTCCCTCCAAAACCATAACAATTATAGGTCCAGAGGATAGATAACTGCAAAGATCGTTATAAAATGGTTTGGATTGATGTACTTTGTAAAATTCTGACGCCTCATCTTTAGTGATTTGAATTTTTTTACTCTCTTTTATGATTAAATTATTTTTAATAAAAATATTTTTTATCTCATCAACTAAATTTCTTTCAACTGCGTCAGGTTTTATGATTGATAAAGTTTGTTCATTACTACTCATAATTTTTCTCTATAAGTTGGTTTAATAATCGCACTCCGAATCCAGTAGCACCTCTAGAATTAAGCGCTCCTCCATATTTTGAAAAAGCCATTCCTGCGATGTCAAGATGGGCCCAAGGAGTTTTATTTAAGATAAATCTTTGTAAAAATTGAGCAGCTGTAGTAGATCCAGCGCCTCCAACATAGTTTATATTTTGAACATCTGCATTTTTAGAATTCATCAGCTTATCATAATTTTTATGTAGAGGCATTCTCCATAATTTTTCTTCAACTTCTTCACCTGCTTTTAAAATTTGCTCTGAAAGTTTATCATCATTGGAAAAAAGTCCAGCATATTCTGACCCTAAACAAACTATTATAGCTCCAGTTAAAGTAGCTAAATCTATTATAAATTTTGGTTTGAATTTTTTTTCTGTAAAAGTTAATGCGTCTGCTAATACTAGTCTTCCTTCTGCATCTGTATTTAATACTTCAATAGTTTTTCCGCTATATGATTTAACAATATCTCCTGGTCTTTGAGCAACACCGCTAACCATGTTTTCTACAAGTCCTACCACTCCTACAGCATTAATTTTTGCTTTTCTTAAGGCCAAATTTTTCATGAGTCCAACTACAGCAGCAGATCCTGCCATATCATAAGTCATATCTTCCATGAACCTTGCTGGCTTTAATGAATAGCCACCAGTATCAAATGTAACTCCTTTTCCAACAAATGCTAATGGCTTGGAATTATTTTTTCCACCATTCCATTCAATTGTCACAAGATAAGATCCTCTAATACTTCCCATCCCAACTCCTAGTAAAGCATTCATTCCCATTTGTTTCATTTTTTTTTTATCATAAACATTTATCTTCAAACCATATTTACTTAAAGTTTTTATTCTTTTAGCATATTCATCAGGATGCAGCACATTTCCTGGTTCAGAAACTAGATCTCTGGCATAAAAGGTTCCCTCCTCCAAAGATTTAAATTTTGATATTTCTTGAAAAGAAGGTTTATTCTTATTTCCAACTATATTTAATAAAATGTTATTAGTTTCTTTTTTTGTTTTATATTTATCAAATTTATAAGCTTTTAGTCTCAAACCATGAAGGAGAAGGCCGATAAAATTTTTATTATTAGTGGGTAAGATATCTGAAATAATTGTATAT
>CACIXL010000030.1 GCA_902590625.1 uncultured Pelagibacteraceae bacterium
AAAATGGGCTTCAGACAAGTTCTACCATCCAATACCTAAGTGGTCTGAAAGAAGTTAATAACTTCTAATTATTAAGAAATAGCCCCTAGTTTTCTAGGGGCTTTTCTTTTATAAGTTTTACAAATTTTATGGACTTTCTAATTTTTAAAGCTCCAATGTTAATGGTCCAAGCTTCATTGGACGGAATTCTTCTAGGAATTTTATTCGCATTAATTGCCTACGGAATGGCACTTCAATGGGGAGTAATGAATATTATCAATATTGCACAAGGTGATTTAGTTATCCTTGGAGGTTACATCGCTTACACCATGTATCTTGCAGGAATCCATCCAGCCTGGGGAGTAATTGTTTCTCCAATTATAATGTATTTTGTGGGCTGGTATTTATATAAATTAGTTATTAATAAAGTCGTAGATCGAGATCTTTTTATTTCAATTTTAGCAACATTCGGTATCGCAATTGTAATGCAACAGTTAATGAATTTTATTTTTGGAGCTGATGTAGTTGTTGCGCAATCAGAGTATGGAACAACAATGTTATTTGATAATTCAGTAACATTACCAAATTCAAAAATATTCTCCGCTTTTATAAGTGTTTTATATGCGGTTGGTTTAGTTATCTATATGAAGAAATCTAGACTGGGACGAGCGATAAGAGCTACAGCTCAAAACGCTAGAGCGGCAAAAATTCTTGGCGTAGATACAGAAAAAGTTTATGCGGCAACTTTTGGTATTAACGCTGCTTTATGTGGAGTTGCTGGAGCTTTGATTGCAATCACTTTAACTCTACACCCTTATGTAGGACTTCCTTATACGGTAAGATCGTTCATGATAGTTATTGTTGCGGGTCTTGGAAACTTACCAGCTGTAGCAATTTCAGGAATGGGTTTAGGACTGTTTGAAGAATTTGCAGATTATATTTTAGGAACAGAATTTAGAATAGGAGCAGTGTTTATGCTGCTAGTCTTCATATTAGTTTACAGAAGATTTAAACTTTCAAAGAAGAGGGAATACTTAAAATAAATGAATAAAGTAAAACAAAAAGATTTAATTCTATATTCTGGCCTTATTATTCTAGGTCTAGCTGCACCTTATTTATTTTCAGCTTTTAAAGTTCAGCTTACATACCTTTGTGTCTTGATCGTATTAGCGATGACTTGGAACTTACAGGGTGGAGAGATGGGCTACAACACTTTTGGAAACATTCTTTTCTACGGTCTTGGAATGTATCTAACTGCCTCAGTTCAAGTAGGGATGTTTTTTCCATTAGCAGAATGGACAGAAAGTGGCGGTGAAAAAACATTTGTGCATACAACCGCACAATATTTTCAAGGAATAGGTGTTGGTTTATTAGTTGCAGCTATAATTCCTGCTATTGTTGCAGGAGCAATTGGTTATGCAATTTTAGGTTTGAGAGGTCATTACTTTGCTATTTGTACTCTGGGTCTTGGAATTGCAGCAGGTGAGATCGCTGGAGGAATAGAAATTATCGGAGCAGGTCAAGGTTTTACTACTCCACCTTTTCCTGCAGAGATAGTTGACAATGAAGCAAGAGGAAAATTTTTCTATTTTTTAAGTTTTGCATTATTAATTGGTACATTTATTTTTGTTAAATACATTTACGGTTCTAGATTTAAATTAATTTTAAACGCTATAAGAGACAACGAAGATAAAGCAGAAGCAATGGGCATCCAAACAATGAAGTATAAAATTACGGGTTGGATGTGTTCTGCATTTTTCTGTGGTCTTGCTGGTGGAATTATGGGCGGATTAATTGGTTACATAGATTCTACGGACGTTGCATTTGACGGAAGAGAGATGGGAGTATTCATGGTGCTAATGGCGATACTTGGCGGAAAAGGAACTTTATGGGGACCAGTAATTGGTGCAACTTTATTCCATTTCTTCAAAGAGGGTCTTTGGACTTTAATTTTAGGTTGGCAGTATGTTGCTTTAGGAGTTTTAATTGTTGTGATTGTAATTTATTTCCCAGAGGGATTAATGGGCTGGTTAAGAGAAAAATATCCTGAAAGATTTGGTGAAGTGATTGATGAGAAAGATCGAAAGGCGCAGGTGGAATTAAAATGAGTATTTTACAAGTTAAAAATGTAAGTAAATCTTTTGGTGGTGTTCAGGCGAATGTAGATATCTCTGTTTCTGTAGAACAAGGATCTATTGTTGGTTTAATCGGACCAAACGGTTCAGGAAAAACAACTTTATTTAATTCAATTGTAGGAACACATCCAATTGATCAAGGCTCAATTGTTTTCGATAACACAGAAGTTTCTGAAATGCCTGTTCCTGCAGTAGCCAAATTAGGTTTACTAAGAACATTTCAGCAAACAAAAATTTATACAAAACTAAACTGCGTTGAAAACATGTTAATCAGTCATAAGGCTAGTGACTCTGGATTTATATTTGCGAAAATACCTAATGACCTTACAGAAAAAGCAGAAAACCTTTTAAACTTTGTGGGTCTTTATCAAAAAAGAAACTTAAGAGCAGGCGATCTTTCTTTTGGACAACAAAAATTATTAGAATTAGCAATGGCTCTAATGAATGAACCTAAAATGCTTTTATTAGATGAACCTACAGCTGGAATTAATCCAACTTTAATTAATGGAATTATAGACAGGCTTATAAAGATAAACAAAGATTATGGAATTACTTTATTAGTTATTGAGCACAATATGAAAGTAATAATGAGTTTAGCTCAAAGAATTTTCTGTTTAGCGCACGGTAAAATGTTAGCGGAAGGTTCACCTGATCAAATTAAAAATGATAAGCGAGTAGTTGATGCTTATTTAGGAGCACAGTAATGGCAAATCAATACGATGTATTAGGTAAAGCACCTGGTTTAGAAGAGCTAAACAAGCTATCTCCAAACGATGTTCATCTAACTATTAGAGGTTTAAATGCTGGCTATGGAAAAATGGAAATTCTTCATAACTTTGATTTAACTGTTAGCAAAGGGCAATCGTTATGTTTAATCGGACCTAACGGAGCAGGAAAATCTACAATACTTCATTCTATTTATGGTTTCACAAATATTTTT
>CACIXL010000031.1 GCA_902590625.1 uncultured Pelagibacteraceae bacterium
CAACCGACAAAGGAATATTTAAAGCAATTGGAATGATAAAAGTAATAGATTATTTAAATAACTCTTACGAATTTTCACAAATTTATATAGACGAAAAAAATAAAGAAATAGTAGGAACAGACTCTAAAGTTTATTTAAACAATAGGGATTTTAAAATAAAAGAGCAAAATAAACCAAGAGTTTTCTCAAATGTAGTTAACATTAAAGAGACTGAGACTGAATTTGTTAAAAGTGCTTTTACTATGTGTGATTATAGAGAAAATGACAAATGTCCACCTTGGGAATTAACTGCTTCTAAAATGAGACATGATAGCAAAAAAAAAACAATTTATTACGACAATGCAGTAATAAAAATTTATAATATACCTATTTTTTATATTCCTAAATTACAACATCCAGATCCTACTGTTAAACGTAGATCAGGTTTTTTAATACCTTCCTTCGCAGATAGTACAAATTTAGGATCAAGCATAAACGTCCCTTATTTTTGGGCAATAGATGATGAAAAAGATCTAACAATAAATAATAAACTGTTTGCAACGGAGCATCCTTTATTTTTAACCGAGTATAGGCAAGCATTTAAAAATTCAAACCTAACAGCTGAGTTGGGTTATACAGAAGGCTACAAATCTAGTTCAAAAAAAAGCATAAGAAGCGGTGATAGATCTCATTTTTTTGCAAGTTTTAAAAAAAATTTTGAAAGAAATAATAATAATGAAAATGATCTTGAAATTAACTTACAACATGTTTCTGATAAAAAATATCTCAAACTTTACAAAGTCGACTCAAATTTAGTGAATTATGAAACTAATATATTAGAAAATACAATTGAATTTAATCATTTTAATGATGAAGAAAATTTATCTCTAAATTTAAATGCTGGTATATTTAGAACGTTAAAAGATACTTATAATGATAAGTACGAATATATACTTCCTGATCTAAGTATAAAAAAATTTCTTTATAGTGAAAATTTTGGATATGGGAATTTTCAAAGTAATTTAAAAATTCATAATTACAATACTAATAAATCTGAAAGACTTTTGATTAATGATTTTGAATGGAGTTATGACAAATCAATATTTAGTAATCTTTACGATGGAAAAATTCTTACTAAATTTAAAAATTTAAATTACGAAGCTAAAAACGTATCAAAGTATAAGAATGAGCTTACTAGTGAATTTTATGGTGCATTGGGCTATCTAGCTAGCATTGATTTATTTAAAAACATAAAAGAAAAAAGTAGTCATTTTTTAACACCAAAGATTTTATTTAAACTTTCTCCAGAATACATGAAGAGAGAAACAGCTAGTATAGATCTACCCAATCAAAATATATTTTCTTTAGATAGAGTTAATACTGGAGACAATTTTGAGGGAGGAGCAAACGTTACGGTAGGCTTAGATTACAAAAATATAGCGGGAAAAAATGAGTTTGACTTTTCTATTGGTCAAGTCATTAATGAAAATAAACATAATAAAAAAATGCCGTCCTCTTATGGTCTAGATAATAGATTTTCCGATATAATAGGAAATGTAGATTTTACCAATAATAAGAATTTTTCTTTAAATTATGATTTTGCAATCGACCAAAACTATAAAGAATTAAGTTACAATAATTTATCAGCAGATCTTTTTACTGAAAAACTTAATTTCAATATTGATTATCTAGAAGAAAATATTGAAACTGATAAAAAAGAATATGTCAATTCATCATTAGCGATAAAATCCGGGGAGGACGGATTGTTTACTCTGAGCAACAAAAGAAATCTAATAACCAACTCTTCTGAATTTTATAAATTAAGTTATGAATACATTAATGACTGTTTAAGAGCAGGATTAGTTTATAGGAGAGAATTTTATGAAGATTCTGAGCTTGAACCTGAAAATTCTTTAATGTTTACAATTACACTCAGCCCATTCGGCTCGCTAACTTCTCCAACTTTTAGTAATTAAATGAGATTTAAAAATTATAGACTCTTTATCATAGTATCTTTTTTTATAATTTTTAAATTTAATGAAACTTTGGCATCTATTAATAATAAGATAATTGCAAAAGTTGGCATTGAAATTATTACATCTTATGAACTGGAAAATAAAATCCGTACAATTTTATTTTTATCTAATAAAAAAATTAATCAAGAAAATATTAATAATATAAAAAAAAGGGCTTTAAGTGACTTAATAAATAAAAAGCTTAAAAAAAGTGAGATAAGTAAATATGATGTCGTATTAAGTTCTGCAAGAGTAGATTCTTATTTAAATGATTTATCAAAGAAGTTCAAATTAAGCAAAACTGACTTTATTGAAATGATGACCAAAAATCAAATTGATATAGATTTATACCGTGAAGAGATACAAATAGATTTATCTTGGCAATCATTAATTTATGAACTTAACAAAAACAAAATTATTTTAGATGATAATCAAATAGTTGATGAGTTAAATGAAATAATGAAAAATGCAAAAAAAATTGAGGAGTATGAAATAGCTGAAATACTAATAGAAGCAGTTGATGATATAAACGATCAATCAAAAATTATTAATGAGATAAAGAATTATATAAATGAATTCGATTTTAAAGATGCTGCAATAAAATTTAGTATCTCACCCTCTTCAACAGACGGTGGAAACATAGGTTGGGTCTCTTCAAGTTCTCTTTCTGAAAATTTGTCTAGCACCTTAAAGAATATGAATTCAGGCGAAGTTTCTGATGCAATAAGAAGTTCTAGCCAAATTTTATTTATTAAATTATTGAATAAAAGACAGGTTTCAATTAATTCAAAAAAAACTGAAGAGATTAAAAATTCACTGATAAATAAACGTAAAAATGAACTTTTAAATTTATACTCTAATAATTATTTGTCAAAA
>CACIXL010000032.1 GCA_902590625.1 uncultured Pelagibacteraceae bacterium
TTCAATAGAAGCTACAAAATTAAATTCAGAAGATAAGATACAAATGAAGTTTGAAGATGGTGAACCTTTTTCTGCACTTGCTTTTAAAGTTGCGAATGACCCTTTCGTTGGTTCACTAACATTCATTCGTATTTATTCTGGGAAATTACAAGCTGGCACAGCAGTGTATAATTCATCAACCGAAAAGTCAGAAAGAGTAGGGAGAATGTTATTGATGCATGCAAACTCTAGAGAAGACATTAAAGAAGCAACAACTGGGGATATTGTTGCGTTAGCTGGTTTAAAAAATACAATTACAGGCCACACCTTATGTGAACAAAATAAACCAATTTTATTAGAGCCAATGGAGTTTCCTGACCCCGTAATAGAAATAGCTGTAGAGCCAAAAACAAAAGGTGACCAGGAAAAAATGGGTGAAGCTTTAAATAGATTAGCAAAAGAAGATCCATCATTTAGAGTGAGCTCCGATGAAGAGTCAGGCCAAACGATTATTAAAGGAATGGGTGAGCTACATTTAGATATCATTGTGGATAGAATGAAAAGAGAATTTAAAGTTGAAGCAAATGTTGGAGCACCACAAGTTGCCTATAGAGAAACTATACTCGGATCTTCAGAAGTCACTTACATCCATAAAAAACAAAGTGGTGGCTCAGGACAATTTGCTAAAGTAACATTAAGTGTTGAACCTTTAGAACCAGGCAAAGGCAGAGAAGTTGACAACAAGATTAAAGGTGGATCTATACCAAAAGAATTTATTCCAGGAGTTGAAAAAGGTGTTTTGAGTGTAGCTGATAGCGGGATATTAGCTGGTTTTCCTGTCATTGATTACAAGGTAACAATTTTAGACGGTCTACATCATGATGTGGACTCAAGTGTTCTTGCATTTGAGATAGCTTCAAGAATGTGTTTTAGAGAAGCTTGTACTAAAGCAACATTAAAGTTACTTGAACCTATGATGAAAGTTGAAGTAGTAACACCAGAAGAATTTATGGGAGACGTTATTGGAGATCTTAATAGTCGAAGAGGTCAGGTCGCATCTACAGAAGCTAGAGGAAATGCAACTGCGATTAATGCAACTGTTCCTTTAGCTAATATGTTTGGATATATAAATAATTTACGTTCTTCAACACAAGGTAGAGCTCAATATACAATGCAATTCAGTCATTACGACAAAGTTCCTCAAAATGTACAAGATGAAGTTACAAAGAAATTAGCTTAATATGGAAAATCAAAATATTAGAATACATTTAAAAGCGTACGATAACAAAATCCTAGATTTATCCACTGAGGAAATTGTAAATACAGCTAAAAGGACTGGGGCTCAAGTAAAAGGCCCAATTCCTTTACCAACCAGAATTGAGAGATATACAGTTTTAAGATCTCCTCACATTGATAAAAAAAGTAGAGAACAATTTGAGTCAAGAACACATAAAAGATTAATAGATATTATTGAACCCACACCCCAAACAGTAGAGGCTCTTATGAAATTAGATTTAGCTTCAGGTGTAGATATAGAGATAAAGATATAATTATGAGTATTGGATTAATAGGAAAAAAAGTAGGTATGACAAGAGAGTTTTTGGAAAGTGGGCAATCAATACCTGTAACTGTTATTAGAGTTGAGAAAGGTAGAGTGCTTGACGTTATAACAAAAGAAAAAAGAGGTTACTCCGCAATTAAAGTTGGTTTCTTTAAATTAAAGAATTCAAAAGTAACAAAACAAATGAAAGGTTATTTTGCTAAAAAAAATACAGAGCCTAAAAAAATTCTTAAAGAATTTAGAGTAGAAAATAATGAACAATATAAAGAGGGAAATGAATTGGGTTTAGAGATTTTTAAGGATAAAAGATTTATAGATGTAAGGTCTAAAACAATCGGAAAAGGTTTCGCCGGAGTTATGAAAAGATGGAATTTTGGTGGTTTAAGAGCTTCTCATGGAGTTTCAGTTTCTCATAGATCTCACGGTTCAACAGGACAGAGGCAAGATCCAGGAAAAGTTTTTAAGGGTAAAAAAATGGCTGGCCACATGGGCGATAAGCTCAGAACAATGCTAAATTTAGAGGTGGTAAAGTCAGATTTAGAAAATAATTTATTATATTTGAAAGGCTCAATACCCGGATCAAAAAATTCAACAGTTTATTTAAGAGAGTCGGTAAAGAATGTAACTAGAAAAACTATTAAAGAGAGACACGAGGCAAAAGTAAAAGCTGCTGCCGCCAAGAAAGGAAAAAAATAAATGAAACTTCCTCTTTTAAACATTGATGGTTCAAAAGCAGAGTCAATAGAGATTTCTGATAAATTAGTTAAATTAAAAGTGAACCATAAATTAATTAAATTTGTGATAGATTGGCAGTTGAACCATGCGAAGCCTAGATTAGCTAAAACAAAACAAAGAAACGAGATAAAAGGGTCAACAAAAAAAATAGT
>CACIXL010000033.1 GCA_902590625.1 uncultured Pelagibacteraceae bacterium
AAGGACACTCGGCGCCAGGAATGTACGCGAGAGCTTTCTTGGAAGGAAGACTTACCTCAAAACAGCTAGATGGATTTAGACAAGAAGTTAATAAAGGAGGTTTGTCCTCATATCCTCATCCTTGGTTAATGCCAAAGTTCTGGCAATTTCCAACTGTATCTATGGGTCTTGGACCTATCATGGCTATCTATCAAGCCAGATTTTTAAAATATCTTATCAATAGAGGATTAGTTAAAGATGAGGGAAGAAAAATTTGGGTATTTCTTGGTGATGGTGAAATGGATGAACCAGAGTCACTTGGTGCAATTGGTTTAGCTGCTCGTGAAAAATTAGATAATTTAATTTTTGTTGTAAATTGTAATTTACAAAGACTGGACGGTCCCGTTCGAGGAAATAGTAAAATTATTCAGGAACTAGAGGGTAGCTTTAGAGGTTCGGGTTGGAATGTAATAAAAGTTATTTGGGGATCATACTGGGATCAATTATTAGCTAAAGATAAAACGGGCCTTCTTATAAAGAGGATGAATGAATGCGTAGATGGAGAATATCAAGCGTTTAAGGCTAAAGGTGGTTCGTATGTTAGAGAAAAGTTTTTTGGAAAATATCCTGAGCTTACTGAACTTGTTTCTTCATTAACAGATAAAGATATTTGGAGATTAAATAGAGGTGGCCATGATCCGCACAAAGTTTATGCAGCTTACTCAGCTGCAATGCAGAATACTGGGTCACCTACAGTTATCCTAGCAAAAACTATTAAAGGATATGGAATGGGTAAAACAGGTGAGAGTGTAAATACAACTCACCAGCAAAAAAAATTAGATGAAGAAGATTTATTGTATTATAGAGATAGATTTAAAGTTCCGCTTACAGACAAGCAAGTCAAGAATATAGAATATTATAAACCAGACGAAAATTCTGAGGAGATAAAATATTTAAAAGAAAAGAGAATGAAACTTGGAGGATTTATTCCTGAAAGATCTTCTTTTGCTAAACATGTTAAAGCACCACCAAAAGATATTTTCGATGCCTTTATGAAATCTACTGGAAAAAAGGAAATGTCTACAACAATGGCTTTAGTTAGAATGATGACAGCATTACTAAGAGATAAAAACGTTGCTCCAAGATTAGTGCCAATCATTCCTGATGAAGCAAGAACTTTTGGAATGGAAGGCTTCTTTCAGAAAATTGGTATTTATGCTCATGAAGGACAAAAATATGAACCGGTCGACTCTGAACAACTAAGTTCATATCGAGAAGATAAAAGCGGTCAGGTCTTAGAGGAAGGTATTAATGAGTCCGGGGCAATGTCATCTTGGATTGCTGCTGGAACCGCTTACACTAATCACGATATAGAGATGATACCTGTTTATATTTTTTATTCTATGTTTGGATTCCAAAGAGTTGGAGATCTAGCATGGGCAGCTGGTGACTCTCAAGCTAGAGGATTTTTAATTGGAGCAACAGCTGGAAGAACCACATTAGCTGGAGAAGGATTACAACACCAAGACGGGCACAGCCAATTATTGGCATCAAATATTCCAAACTGCGTTAGTTATGATCCAACATTTGCTTATGAGATGGCAACAATATTTAGAGAAGGCTTAAGAAGAATGCATGAAAAGAAAGAGAATATCTTCTACTACATCACTGCAATGAATGAAAACTACTCTCATCCAGAAAAACCTAAAGGTTGTGATGATGGAATTTTAAAAGGTATGTACTTATTCAAAGAAGGAAAAAATAAAGGAAAAACTAAAGTTCAATTATTAGGTTCAGGTACAATTTTAAGGGAAATCATAGCCGCTTCTGAAATCTTATCAAAAGAATATAATATAGATGCGGACATTTGGAGCGTAACGAGTTTTAATGAATTAAGAAGAGATGGAATGGAAACTGAAAGATTGAATCTTTTAAATCCAAATAAAAAGCCAAAAAAATCCTACGTTCAAGAATGTTTGTCTAAAAGAGATGGACCAGTCATAGCAGCTTCTGATTATACTAGAGCATTTACAGATCAGATAAGACCCTACACGGACAAGAAGTTTTACTCATTTGGAACAGATGGATATGGAAGAAGCGATACTAGAAAAAATTTAAGAAAATTTTTTGAGGTAGATAAAGAGCATATAGTAGCCTTTACCTTAAGTGCATTAGCAAAAGAACAGCTTGTAGGCTCTGAAGAGGCAGAAATAGCAATTAAAA
>CACIXL010000034.1 GCA_902590625.1 uncultured Pelagibacteraceae bacterium
ACCCTAGAGCTACCATCAACTGTAAAAGATATAAATAGAGTTGTAGAAAATATTGTTGCTAAAAAGTTATTTATTAAAAACTCTTCAATTAAAATTAAAGATTATTTTTTAAACAAAAATGAAAAAAAATTAACTAAAGAAAAAAAGGAGATAATTCTAACGGAAAAAGAAATCCAGCTACTTGAATTATTTTTAGATAACAATCAACCTGTCTCAAAGGAAAATATTCTTTCCTCTGTTTGGAATTATTCCCCAGAAGCAGATACTCACACTGTCGAAACGCATATTTATAGGTTAAGAAAAAAAATTAATGATAAATTTCTTGATAAAGACTTTATCGTTAACACTAAGGAAGGTTATTCTTTGTGAAAAAAATTAAAAAAAGAAATAAGATAGCTAGAGATCTTTTCACTAATAAGTATAGAAAAAGAGTTGTAAAACCTAAAAAAGGTAAAGGTAGCTTTAAAAGAAGAAAAAATTAAATTAGCAATTCAGTCTAGCACCTATTATTTGAATTACTTTAGAAGACATCTCTGTCGCAACTTCTAAACTTTCCTTTGTGGATTTGTTATTTATTAAACCATGCAGAAAACCACCAGCAAATAAATCTCCTGCACCTGTTAAATCTTTTATTTTAAGATCCTTTTTAGCAGAACATTCTTCAATTTCATTTTTATTAATTGCGATTGCACCTTTTTCGCCACGAGTAATAACAATTAATTTTTTCGTTTCTTTTGCAAAACTAATAACATCATCGAATTTTTTAACATCAATTAATGACATTATTTCTTGCTCGTTCGCGAACGTAACATCTAATTTTTTTTTAACTAATTCTAGAAAATTTGGTTTATGTCTTTCTACACAGAATAGATCTGATAACGACATTGCAACTTTGTTTGCGTTATTTATAGCTTTTTCAAATGCTCTCTTCGGTTCACCTTCATCCCAAAGATAACCTTCTAAAAATAAGATTTCGCTATTCTTCACGGCACTCTTATCAATATCGTTTTCATTAATTTTTCCTGCAGTACCAAGAAAAGTTACCATTGTTCTTTCAGAGTCAGGAGTAATTAATATTAAACAAGTTCCTGTTGGAATCACCTCTTTTTTCTTGGAATAAAAGAACTGTACTTTTTCTTTTTTCAACCCTTCCTCATACTTATTACCTAAATCATCATCGCTTACTTTTCCTATAAAGCCAACTTTATTACCAAGTTGCGCGAGACCTACTATTGAGTTTGCTACTGAACCGCCTGAAACCGTTTCTTCAATTTTAAGATTAGTTAACAATTTTTTAAATTCAGTTTCATCGACAAGCTTCATTGTGCTTTTTATTAGATTATTCTGAGTGATAAATTTATCTTCTACTTTACAAATGACGTCTACGATCGCATTGCCAATTCCTAAGATTTTCATTTAAGCTTTTTTTGTTTTAATGGGTTTTTTTCTATTGGGATAACAGCTTTTGCAAATTTTACAAGTTATTCCATAACAATCTCGAGCTTTACAATATTCTCTTCCATACCAAATAATTTGAAGATGTAGCTTGTTCCAGTATTTTTTGAGAAAAATTGATTTTAAATCTTTTTCAGTTTGTACAACATCTTTACCATTCGTTAAACCCCATCTCTGAGCCAATCTATGAATATGTGTGTCAACTGGAAAAGCAGGATACCCAAAACCTTGAGACATGACAACACTGGCAGTCTTGTGACCGACTCCAGGCAACTGTTCTAACTCTTCATAAGTTTTTGGCACTTTACCTTTATATTTTTCAACTAACGTTTTTGATAAATTAAAAATGCTTTTCGCTTTAACTCTAAAAATTCCAATTCTTTTTATTAACTTCTCAATTTTTTTTCTACCGAGTTTTACAAAGTGTTGAGGTTTATTATACTTAGGATAAATTTTTTTTGTTACATTGTTAACATTCACGTCAGTGCACTGCGCTGAAAGGAGAACTGAGATTAAAAGAGTAAAAGTATTTTTATAATTTAAAGGTATGGGAACTTTTGGATAAGTTTTATTTAATATCCTTAAAATAATTTTAGCTTTTTCTTTATTGTTCACTTAAAGTTAAGAAGGTCCCTCATACTATAAAGCCCTACTTTTTTAGACATTAACCAAGCTGCAGCGGTTAAAGCACCTTCAG
>CACIXL010000035.1 GCA_902590625.1 uncultured Pelagibacteraceae bacterium
ACCCTCAATGGTTTGATGATGTCTTATGGCGTGACCTTTTAAAATTTCGTGTGCTTCTTGATACTCTTTTGATTTGTAAAATAAATTTGCCTCATCGTAAGAGGGAAACTCGATAACGACAGTTCTAGGCGAACTTTCACCTTCGTTAGCAGTAGCCTTTCCTCCCCTAATTAGAAATTTGCCTTTATATTTTTCAACTGCAGTTCTGGCTTTTACAGCGTATTCTTTAAGTTTTTCTTCATTAGTTATATTTTTATAAACACAAACTACGTAACCTTTCATTTACAACTCCTTAAAAATAAACTAACTTTTTTCATGGCAGATAAACTTATCATTGATTGGAAAGAGTATAATCTAATCGTAGAAAAACTTGCAATACAAATCCATCAAAGTGGATTTAAACCTGATATGTTAATCGGTATTATGAGAGGAGGAGCTCCTATAATAGACGTACTAAGCAGAGTATTTAAACTTAAATGTGCCTATTTAGCAGTAGAATCTTATTCGGGAGCAGGAACTGAAGATCAGCAAGGTGAGTTAGTTTTCTCTAGAGAAATGAGTTCGACAGTCCAAGAAATGAAAGGAAATATTCTATTGTGTGATGATTTATCTGACACAGGAGTAACTTTAAATAAAAGTATTGATTGGCTTCAAAAGTACCCTCCCTTGCAAGGAAAAATAAAATCAATAAAGACCGCTGTTCTTTGGAAAAAGAAAGACTCAACATTTGAGCCTGATTATTGTGCTCAGAAATTAAATAGTAATCCTTGGATAGTTCAACCTTTTGAACATTACGAAGAAGTAAGAGTAGAGGATTTAATTAAAAAACATCAAGGAAGCTAAAGGGCCAGCGTTAACCGGCCCTAAAATTTCTAGGCTACGTAAAAACTTAATACACTAGCTGCTGCAATTACCCAAATTGCAGGTGAAGTCTTACCAAATTTACCAGTAAAAATTCTTATTAGTGCGTAAGCAATAAATGCTAAGGCAATACCGTTACTAATACTATAAGTAAGCGGCATAACTATCATAGCAAGCACAGCTGGGCCAGACTCAGCTATATCGTTCCAATCTATATCAGTAATATTTCTTACGAATAAAATTGCAACATAAAGTAAAGCTGCTCCATCTATTTCTTTAGGCAAGCTTGTTGCTAAAGGCGCAAAAAATAAACAGGCTAAGAATAAAACACCAATGACTAAAGATGTCATTCCAGTTCTTCCGCCTGCTTTTACTCCAGAGCCAGACTCTACATAACTTGTAACGGTCGTTGTACCCATCATAGACCCAGCAACTGTTCCAACGCTGTCAGCTAACATCGCTCTGTCAATATCTTGGACTTTACCTTTTCTATCTACTTTTCCTGCAACATTAGCTACCGAAGTTAATGTTCCTGCTGTATCAAAAAAGTCGATAAATAATAAAGTAAAAATAATTGAAGCCATACCTGCAGAGAATGCAGCTTTAAGATCAAACTCAAATAGATATGTCATTGGAGGAATAGATCCCACAACTCCATTAAATTTAGCTAAGCCAGATACCCATGCAATGATACTGAAAAGTAAAATACCAATAATGATATTACCCCTAACTTTCATTTTTTCTAACACAATCATGAATACGAAAGTTGCACATGCCAGAAGCACTAATGGATTTTTAATATCACCTAAAGTAACTAACGTTACAGGGTGATCACCAACTACTCCCATAATCTCCAAACCAATAATTGCTAAGAATAATCCGATACCGGCACCAATACCAAGTTTCAAACTCTTTGGAATCGAGTTAATCAACCACGCTCTTAAAGGTGTCAAGGAAATCGCTAAGAAGATTACACCTGCAACAAGAACAGCACCTAATGCAGCTTGAGGCGTATAACCCTGTCCAGCAACAACACCATAAGCAACAAATGCGTTGATACCCATTCCTGGCGCTAATCCTACCGGCCAAGTTTTTCCATGAAATGCCATGATAAAACAAGCTACGGCGGTTGCTAAAATTGTTGCAGTGAATACTGCTCCAAAGTCAA